>CAZKJJ010000034.1:0-13313 GCA_964553055.1 uncultured Acidimicrobiia bacterium | reverse complement strand
GGAGCCGGAAGTGCTCAGGCAGCGACTCCACCGCCTCCTTCACCTCAGATTCGACGAACGAGTCCAGAACCTCTTCCTCGGCGCTCCGCGAGGCATCGGTACCGGCAGGCGGAGCCACTCGCCTGTACAGGTAGAGGTCCTCGACGTCTCCAAGGTCGATCTCCGAAGGACGCCTTATCTGCTTGCGATAACGGTTGATGTATGTGTTGGTGAGGATGCGAAACAGCCAGGCCCTGAGGTTGGTGCCCTCCTCGAAAGTGTCGTAGGCGCGGTAGGCCTTGAGATAGGTCTCCTGGACGACGTCCTCGGCGTCCGCGGGGTTGCGCGTCATGCGGAGCGCGGCCGAGTAGAGCTGGGGCGCGTACTGCATCGCGTCCCTTTCGAAGTTGGCCTGGTCTGCCATGACCCCACCAAGTTTCAAGTACCAGGTCCCAGCTGGCAAGTCCCAGGCGGCCGGGCATGTCGACGACCGTCGTTCAGTAGGCTTCCCCCAGCATGTGCCGCCTGTGGTAGGAGAGCTACATGGTCGAGCGACGCTACGTCTGGGTCGAGGATCGCAGGGGGACGCGGTTGCCTTTCTCGAAGGGGATCCTGGCCACGTCACTCACTGCGACAGGTGTCACGCCGCAGGACTCCTACCAGGTCGCTGAGGCCATCGAGGACGAGCTGTGGGGCGAGGGTCGCGACCTGTTCTACGTCGACGAGCTGGTCGAGAGGATCGCAGCTGAGATCGGAGACCGGCTTGGCCCGGATACCGCGGCCACCTGGACGGCATGGATCCAGACCAGGAGAGCCGGCTATCCGATCATCGTTCTGATGGGAGGCGCGACGGGCGTTGGCAAGTCGACCGTGGCCACGCGCCTGGCAGGCCGGCTCGGGATCAGCCAGGTCGTCGCAACGGACGCAGTGCGCGAGGTGATGCGAGGGATCTTCCCCGCTGAGATCCTGCCGACACTGCACGTCTCGTCATTCGAGGCCCATACCAGGGCGCGGGCTCCTGTCCCTGAGGACCATGACCCTGTGGTGGCGGGCTTTCGTCAACAGGCTGAGGTGGTTGCAGTCGGTATTCGCAAGCTGGTCGAGCGGGCGCTGAAAGAGCAACACGACCTGGTGCTGGAGGGGGTCCATCTGATCCCAGGCATGCTCGAGGAGGACGTCGAGCGTTGGCGCAACATGGGCGCCGTCTGCCGGGTGATCCTGGCTGTGCCGGACTCCACGGAGCACAAGGCGCACTTCCTGGCGCGGCTCGAGCATCAGGGTCGCCGCCCTGAGCGGTATCTGAGCCACTTCGGCGACATCCGGTCGATTCACCGCTATCTGGTCCTACAGGCTGAGGCACACTCGATCCCCATCGTTGAAGTGGGGGCCCTCGACGCCAGCATCAAGTCGGTGCTCGACCTGGTGATCGCCTCGGTGGGAGATCTGACGACCGCTGCATGAGGCGCTGGCGTCCCGGCCAGACGGGTCGAGGGCTGTTCCTGAGCCGGCGGGCCGGGTGGGGTTCGTGATCCCCCTTCGGTCAGGCCGGGTAGCCTCTCCACCTGACGATGACCTGTCCGAACTGCGGTAGCGACAACCCCGCTGGGCAGCGGTTCTGCAACACCTGCGGGTACAGCCTGGCGGCGGCATGCGACGTCTGCGGCACCGTGAACGCACCTGGGAGCCGCTTCTGTGGAAACTGCGGAAGCCCGCTCGATGGCGGCGCTTCCCCTGCCACGGTCCCGGCCGCCCCTCTCGCCGAGCCGGTGGCCGAGCGGCGGCTCGTGTCTGTGCTGTTCGCCGACCTGGTCGGATTCACCCCGTTCTCGGAGGGAAGGGACCCGGAGGATGTTCGCGCGCTGCTGACCGACTACTTCGACCGCTGCCGGGACGTGGTGGAGCGGTTCGGCGGTGTCGTCGACAAGTTCATCGGAGATGCCGTGACGGCTGTGTGGGGTGGCATCACGACGCTCGAGGACGACGCCGAGCGGGCCGTCCGAGCAGGCCTGGAGCTGGTCGACGTCGTCGCCAAGCTGGGGGCGGAGGTGGGAGCTCCCGAGTTGGCGCTGCGGGTGGGCATCCTCACAGGAGAAGCCTCGGTCGGTCCAGGCGGAAACCAGATGGGACTCGTCGCAGGCGACATGGTCAACACGGCTTCCAGGCTCCAGTCGATCGCCGATCCAGGAACCGTGCTCGTCGGCGAGTCCACCTACCTCGCAGCCCAGAGCGCTGTGGCATTCGAGCCAACAGGAGAGCAGACCGTCAAGGGCAAGGCCTTGCCGGTGGCGGCGTGGAGAGCGATACGTCTCGTGGCCGAGCGGGGAGGCAAGGGCCGAAGCGAGATGCTGGAGCCTCCCTTCGTCGGAAGAGTCGACGAGCTGCGTTTGCTGAAGGACCTGCTCGGGTCCGTGACCAGGGAGCGAAGGGCGCGACTCGTCTCGATCATCGGCGAGGCAGGTATAGGCAAGAGCAGGCTCGTCTGGGAGTTCGAGAAGTACCTCGACGGGCTCGTCGAGACCACCTTCTGGCACGAAGGGCGTTCTCCTGCGTATGGCGACGGTGTCACCTACTGGGCTCTCGCCGAGATGATCAGACGCCGAGCAGGGATCCTCGAGAACGACACACCGGAGGAGAGCTGGGCCACCCTGCGGGCCTGCCTCGAGGAGTGGATCCCCGAGCAGGAAGAGCGGCTCTGGGTCGAGCCGAGGGTGGCGGCGGTTCTCGGGCTGGCTGAAGCGCCATCGGGCGACAGGGCGGAGCTCGATGCCGCCCTGCGCTCCTTCTTCGAAGCGGTGGCCTCTCGCGGCACGACCGTCATGGTGTTCGAGGACCTCCACTGGGCGGATGCAGGCTTGCTCGATTTCGTCGAGGAGCTCACCGATTGGTCGCGCAGTCACCCCATCCTCGTGGTGACGCTGGCGCGAGCCGACCTGTTGGAACGACGTCCCACCTGGGGGGCAGGCAGGCGGGGCTTCATGAGCATCCACCTGGGACCCCTGTCGGACCAGGACATGGAAGTCCTGGTGACGGGCCTCGTGCCCGGCCTCCCAGACTCGGCCATGCGCACGATCGTCGAGAGGGCGGCCGGCGTTCCGCTCTTCGCGGTCGAGTTCATCAGGATGCTGCTGGCGTCAGGAGATCTCGTCTCGGAGGATGGCGCCTACCGCCTCGTCGCCGGACTCGAGGACCTGGCGGTCCCCGAGTCGGTCAGAGCCGTCATCGGCGCACGGCTCGATCGGCTCGAGAGCGAGGAGCGCTCCCTCCTCCAGGTGGCAGCCGTCCTCGGGCAGACCTTCGCAGTCAACGGGCTGACCGCGCTCACAGGAGACGACGCCTCGCAGGTGGAGACGGTGCTGGGCGAGCTGACGAGGAGGGAGCTGGTCGAGCCGATCCGAGATCCACGGTCCCCCGAGCGAGGGCAGTACCAGTTCGTACAAGGGCTCATCAGAGAGGTGACGCTGGGAAGGATGAGCCGCGAGGTTCGCCGTGCACGGCACCTCGAGGCGGCCTCCTACTACGAGGAGCTGATCGACCCTGAGCTGGCGATGGTCGTGGCCAGTCACTACCTCGAGGCCTATCACGCCACCCCTGAAGGCGAGGAAGCCGACCGGATTCGCAACGAGGCCGTGACCACCCTCACCACCGCTCTCGACAGGGCGGCCACTCTCCACGCTCACGAGCAGGTGCTCTCGACGGGTCATCAGGCGCTCGACCTCGCCAAGAGCCCCGCCACCAAGGCGCCGATCTGGGAGCGGATGTCGGCTGCAGCCACCGAATTGGCCCGAACGGAGGAGTCTGAGCGGTACGCCAGGCTGGCCCTCGACCACTATCGGGAGTCGGGGGACGCCGAAGGAGTGAACAGGGCCACGCGAATCCTGGGATTCGGCTACGTGGAGCTCAGTAGGGCTCCCCTCGCTGTCGAGCTCCTCGAGCCACATCTCGAAGCGGTAGGCGATCTTGTGAGCGACCCCGAGTTGGCGTTCGCCGCCGCCGTCTATGCCAGGGCGTTGCTCTTGGCCGACAGCCCGATGGAGGAGGTGGCAGCAGCAGCCGAGCGGGCGCTCATCCCGCTCGAGCGTCTCGGCGCCCTGGTGCCTCTCGTCGACTGTCTCATCACCAGGGGAACCGCGGTGGGTGACGTCGGCAGGCCGGTGGAGGCCCGGATCCTGCTCGAGGGGGCCGTGGCGCTGGCGGACAAGCACGACCTCACCCACTCCTCGATGCGCGGGAGGAACAACCTGTCCCATGTCTTCGGGTGGATGGACCCGCCAAGGGCCCTGGAGGCGACCGAGGAGGCCTTCTCGATCGCCCGTCGCGTCGGGAACCGCGCCATGCTCCTGTTCTTGGCAGGGAACCTGGCCTTCTGGTACCTGGGTCGGGCCGAGTTCGGTCGGATGGAGGAGCTGCTTTCGGACCCTCTCCTCGAGGACGCAGGCACCCAGTATCGAATCACCTGGACCATCGCCAGGACGCTGGCGGCCTTCTACCGCGGCGACCGGGCGGAGGCGGACCGGCTCCACGAAGAGACCAAGCGGTTGAGCGCCGACGTGGTCGACGACAACGCCGCCCTCAGCCTCGAGTACCTGGCGGCGGCAGCGCGATTCTTCGAAGGGGACATGGACACCACGTATTCCTGGGCCATCGGTTTGACGCGCACCGATTGGAGCAGGGTCAACGTGGTATGGCCGATGGCCTCCGGACCTGCTCTCTGTACGGGTAGCAGGGAGCGGGTCCTCGAGCTGATCGAGGTGGCCGAGGAGAAGTACGCTCACCAACTGGCGCGCTGGATCAGGCTGCTTCGAGCCCTCCTTGCCCTCGAAGAGGGAGACCCCGCGGTGATCGTCGAGGCGGAGTCCGCCGTGGCCGCGTGGGAGGAGAGCTTCTCCGTCCTCGAAGCGATCACCGCGCGAGGCGGGATCGCCCGATTCCTCCCCGCGGGACATCCGGATCGGGCGCGCATCTTGGCGGAGGCCCAACGGCGATGCGATGAGCTGGGCCTGGCCGGCCTGCGGCAGGTCCTCGACGAGAGTGTGACGGCCTAGGGAACTTGGTCCGTACACGACAGAGGGCTTCGTCCCTGCACGCGGGAGGGGGCAGCATCTACCCTTGTCACGATGTCGGATCGAGAGATCCCCGAGGAGGACATGACCGCGTCTGGCGCGCCTGCCTCGGGGCACGTTGCGCTCCGTCGCACTAAAGGCGACCAGAAGGTCATCGGAGGAGTTGCAGGCGGGCTGGCCCGATATCTGGGGGTCGACTCCGTCTGGGTCAGGATCGGGTTCGTCGCCCTGGCCCTCGGATGGGGATCGGGGATCCTGCTCTACCTCATTCTCTGGATCGCCATCCCTGAGCAGAAAGAGAGCGACGTCGTCGGCACCAAGGAGGGCGACGGCAGAGGGGGCTTGATCATCGGCATGGCGCTGATCGCCATCGGCGTGCTCACGCTCCTCAACCGGTTGGTCCCTTGGCTCGATGAGGCGTTCTGGCCATTGGTGCTGATCATGGCCGGTGTCTTCGTCGTGGCGGCCGGGAGCAGAAAGTGAGCACGCGGCGTCTGGGCCCGCTGGTCTTCGGCGCCATCCTCATCGTCGCGGGGCTCGGATGGCTCCTCGACAGGCTGGACGTGCTCGAGTTTCGCATCGACGTGTTCCTTTCCCTGTCGCTGCTGGTCGTGGGCGCTGCCCTCATGTATGGGGCCAGGCAAGGCGAGCAGGGAGGCCTCATCGCGCTCGGCATCGTCCTGAGCCTCCTCGTGGTCACCGTCTCACTCAGTCCCATCACGACGTTCTCTTCAGGGAGCGTTGGAGAGGAGTCCGTGATCGTCACCCAGTCGGGAGAGCTCGGAGAGGGCATCGAGCTGGCAATAGGGACGCTGGAGGTGGACCTTCGACCGCTTGCCGTGACCGGCCATGTCTCTGGAACGATCTCGGTGGGCATCGGCGAGGCCCGCGTGCAGCTGCCTGAGGGCATTCCTGTCGACGTGACGGCCAAATCCGGCCTCGGCGACGTCAACGTGCTCGACATCCACAAGGGTGGCGTGGGAGTCGACGTCGCTTTCACATCGCCGGACTTTCAGAGCGCGACCGACCGTTTGGAGCTGGTGATCGAGGTGGGGATAGGGGAAGTGGAGGTTCGAGGATGAAACATCTCGGCACCTTCATCGCGGGCGTGATCTTCGCCGTCTTGGCAGTGTTGTTCCTACTCGAGGCGCTGGATGTCTGGTCGCTCTCGCTCGCCGACTTCTGGCTGCTCGGACCGCTGCTGTTGGTGGTGATCGGCGTCGTCGTGGTGGTCAACGCCGTCACCCGCAAGTCCCACGACGAGGCCCCGTAGCGTCTCCAGCAGCCCACCCGGAGTGGTCGGTTGGCGCGCGCGCTTCTTCCTCGCCGCGATCCTGACGCTCACTACGCCATCAGCCCGGTCCCGTTGACCGATCCCGCCGGGAGCTGACCTCGGCGCGGCTCTCTTCCATGACAACTGGCGGGACCATCCTGACGGCAGCAGCCACCAGCGCCGGGATGACGATGAGGTCGTCGATCTGACCGAGCACCGGGATGAAGTCGGGTATCAGATCGATCGGGGAGAGCAGGTAGGCGACGGCGATGCCGAGCAGGACACGGGCGGCGCGTGGGGTCCTCGGGTCCGCCAACACCAGCCGGTACACGCTGAGCTCGTCCTTCACCGCCTGCCCGAGCCCGTGTCGTCCCTTCGCCATGCCGTGCCACCTGGTTCGAGCCGTGATGCCGACTCTACGGCGACTCATCGGCGACGAGCACGAGCGGACAGTCACGAAAGGGATGGTCGATGACACGCATCGGCTGGCCGTAGACGTCGGTGAGGAGGGAAGCCAGGAGGACCTCCCGAGGTGGCCCTATCGCTCGGATGGTTCCCCCTGCCATCAGCACCAGGCGGTCGGCGTAGAACGCAGCGGCGTTGAGGTCGTGGAGAACGATGACCACGGCGCGTCCCCGGGTGGTGAGACGAGCGGCTTCGCTGAGGATGTGCTCACGGTTGGCTACGTCGAGGGAGGCCGTTGGCTCGTCCAACAGGACGATAGGGGCGTCCTGGGCCAGCACTCTGGCCAAGAACACCCGCAGCCTCTCCCCCGATGAGAGCGTCGAGAAAGCGCGGCCGGCGAAGCGCTCCGTATCCGTTCGCCTCATCGAGTCGAGCACTGCAGCGTCGTCCTTCGCCGCCGTGTTGTCCGGATCGCGGCGATGGGGAAACCGGCCCATCGAGACGACAGATCTCACCGTGAAGGGGATGTCAACCGGGATGTGATCGGACAGCACGGCCCGCAGCAGGGCGAAGTCGGCGTGCGTCCACTCGGAGGTGCTTCGTCCGCTGATGGTCACGTTCCCGGAGCTCGGGAGTAGGTCGCCCGCCAGCAGGCGCATCAGCGTCGACTTCCCGGCACCATTGGGTCCCAGGACGGCAACGAGCTCGCCGGCTGCTGCTTCGAAGTCGACGCCCTCGACGAGCTTCACACCTCCCGTTCGATATGAGACATCGGTCGCCTCCAGCAGCACCTCAGGCATCGCGCTTCCTCGAAAGCATCCAGACGAAGAGCGGTCCGCCGACCGCCGCCGTCACGAGACCGACAGGGATCTCGACCGGCTCGAGCGCCAGCCTGGCCACGAGGTCTGCGGCTCCGAGGAAGACCGCGCCTGCCAGCAGGCAGGCTGGAAGGAGGTGTCGGTGTGATGGCCCTACCGCCCTCCTGGCGAGGAACGGCACCAGGAGGCCAACGAACACGACGACTCCCGCCACGCCCACCGCAGCGCCGATGACAACGCCCGAGATGATGAGAAGCACCGTCACCACCAGGTCAGTGTCGATCCCTAGATGGCGCGCCTCCATGTCACCGAGCGCCATCACATCGAGCGTCCTCGCCGCCAGCAGCAGTCCCGCCGTGGCGATGCCGAGGACCACGACCGCAGTCCCCAGCGCCCTCCAGGTCGACCCTGCCAGGCTTCCCAGCAACCAGAACTCGATGGGCGGCACGACGCTTCGGTCTGCCGCGAAGACGACGAAGCCGACCCAGGCACTCAATGCCGCCCCCAGGGCGACTCCTGAGAGAATCAGCTTGTTCTGATCGATCGAAGCACGGCGGGCAAGTCGCCTCACCGCAAGCGCAGTGAGGACTCCGGCGAGAACGCCTCCCGAAATCGCCCCTTGCGTGCCAGCAGCCGCCGACCCGATGGCGGCGCCGATCGCAGCCCCCGGCCCGATCCCGAGGAGATGGGGGTCTGCCAACTGGTTGCGGAGCATTCCCTGAAGGGCTGCGCCGACCGCTGCCACCGCGGCGCCGACGGCGAACCCTTCCAAGAGTCGCGGCATCCGTATGCCCCACACGACTGCCTCAGCCTGCTGAGACGACCCGTTCCCGATCCCCACCTTGGAACCCAGCACGGCTACGACTTGGCTGACCTCGAGGCCGACCGCGCCCTGTGTCAGCGCTATTCCCGCGACCAGGATGGCTAGGACTGCCAGACCCGACAGCGCCCATCGCCTCGAAGTCGCGTACGGGTCGAGGCTGCTCGCCCGCCCCACAGCCCTTCTCGTCACCCTGCCTGGTACAGATCGCCGACGAACTCGGCCAGGGCCTGTCCTGTTCTCGGCCCGAGGTTGAAGAAGTACGCCTCGTCGTAGACGAGAAAACGCCCCTCCTGGGCGGCGGGTGTCTCGGCGACGCCGGGAATCTCGAGTAGAGCGTCGAGACCGCCCATCGCCTCGAGCCCACCCTCGGGTAGCACGATGACGTCCGGAGCGGCAGCCACGAGCGCCTCAGGGGTGAGAGGGGCAGGACCGAACACACCGGAAGCAGCGCCCGCGTCGATCGCCCCTGCCCCCTCGATCATCGCTTGAGTGGGCATGCCGGCGCCGAAGAGGAAGATGACCTGCGGGCCCCGCAGATAGACGTAGGCCACGGACGGCTGTACGTCATGGCCCGCTGCCAGCGCCTGGGCATCTGCGACCTCCCCGGCCACGCGGTCTGCCAGCTCTTGACCGGAGACCCCCAAGACCTCCGCCAGCTGCAGGATCTTGTCCGTTACGCCCTCGAGGGTCACCTGGGTTTCGAGGATCACGACGGGAATGCCTGCCTCGCGCAGCTGGTCGATCGTTTCCTGGGGCCCGATCTGTTGATCGCCGATCACGAGGGTCGGCTGGAAGCTGAGGACCGCCTCGGGGGTGAGCTGCTGGCCGAAGCCAACCGTCTGTTCTGTGTCCTTCATGGCAGCCGCCTCCGGGGGATAGGTGGTCGTTGAGTCAACGGCTACCACGTTCTCGCCTAGACCCAGCTCGTAGATCACCTCGGTGAAGTCGCCGTTCAGTGACACGATCCGGGAGAGGTCCGAGATGACCGTCTCGACGCCGTCGACGCCGGTGAAGGTCCGCGTCCCTGTGGTGGTCGACGTTTCGGCCGCCTCACTGCAGGCGGCGGCCACCACGAACATCGAGACGAGCAGGCTCAGAGTCCGGGTCGGGCTCATCGCTTCGCCTCACTGAGCAGACGAGCGGGTTCAGCGGGTGAGCCCTGCTTCTGGCTGATGTGTATCGGGACGACCCGATCGCCGACGATCGTCCGGTAGCCGGCCCAGATGAGCAGCAGGCCGATGAGCTCCATGACGTAGAGCACCTCGACCTTCCCGAGCCTGGCGAACGAGCCTCCTACGCCGGGGAGGATCGCTCCCACGGCGATCAAGATGTTCCCGAGCACCCGTGACGAGGCATCGCCGCGTCGCCAGTAACGCCAGGCCGACCAGATCGCGCCACCGATCAGGAACACGACCGCGTAGAGGTTGACGAGAGGCGAGAGCAGACGCACCCACTGCCAGGCCATGACCTCCCCGCTGAGCCGGTTGGGCTCGATGGAGTCAGCGACCATGGGCGTGGAGATCACGAACACCGACGCCACCGCGATGTAGGTGATCAAGGCGACGGCGAACCGGTCTGCGATCCTACGAGGGAGCAGTAGGTACACGGTTCCCTGGGCGAGAGGGGCGCCCCCGAGGAGCGCACCCGAGATGTACCAGGCGCGAAACAGTGGCTCGTGCCACCCGAAGATGGTCGTGAGAGCCTCCGTCAGGGTCCCGACGCCGTACAGGCCGACGCCGATCGTCCACCACATCAAGTAGCGCGCCTCTGGTCGGCGCCGCCAGTGCTTCCCCAGGACCGTGGCAAACCCGGCCGCGATCACGGTGGTGACGATGGGCAGATACGAGACGATCGCCCGATTCAACCTGGGGACGCTTCGACAGCAAGTCGGGTCGGACGCGGCTGGAGCCTGACCGAGCCCGTGACCTCTAGTTCGTGCCCTCCTCGTGGAACCAGGGCGTGTAGCACACGGCAACGAGGAGACCCTCGGGGCTCAGAAGCCGGGCTGTGATCTGGCCCCACGGCTCCGTCTTGGCGTCGTGAATGAGCCGGTAGCCGTCAGCCTCCAACTCGGCGGCGGCCGCAGCCACATCCAGAACCTCGAATTCGAGGCTCGCCTGGGGCTCTGGGACGTCAAGGGGCCACTCCTCCGAGCCGAAGCAGGCCTTCGATGCCTCGCTGAGGGGCCACAGGCCGAAGTGTTTCACGCCTTCGAGGCGGTCCGTGAATACGTAGTCGCCGTCGCCACCCTCGAAGCTGAGTCCGAGCGCCCCCCGGTAGAAGGCATGGGCAGCCTCGACGTCGCGGACGATAGGAGCGAAGCTGGCCACGAACTCGACCTTCATGCGTCAGGATGTCCCGCAACCGAACTGGCCGCGATGGCCTCGGACATGTACCGGGCGAGGCCGGGTGCCGCTCTGTCGATGTTCTCCGTGAACCTCGGATCCGCAACGTACATCTGCCCCAGGCCGGCGTGGATCTCGGCCGTGCACTCGTAGAACCACTTGGAGATGTGGGCACGGTGCCGCTCCGCCACGGCCATCGCAGCGGAGCTGTCGGGCGCAACGCCGTCTTCCATGAGGGCGATGAATTCGGCGTTGATCGCATCCGCCTCGTGGCCGATGCGTTGCCAGTCCTCTTTGCCGTAGGTCGCGGCTCTGCGATTGGACTCGCGGTAGGCGTCCGTGTCCCCCCACCGCTCGAGGACCTCTTCCTCGTACTCGGCAGGGTCGAAGCCGCCGAACCCGTTCGGCGTGTTCTCGTTGGTCATGGTCTTCGTCCTGGGTCGTTGCTCGCCTATTGGCGGCCTGTCACGGTACCCGCTCGGAGTGCGAGTAGAACAGGAATTCCTTATGCCTTACGGGGTCTGGTTTCTGTCTGGGGTGGCCAGTAGAATCGAACATATGTTCGAGGTTGAGGGTGCGGGGGTTCTGGAGGGTTTGGACAGCATGCCGCCTGGTGCGGGACTGGCGGGGTTGTTGGATTCGGTCGACGTGAGGGGCCTGTCGGGGTATGACCGGGTGGTGCTGTTGCAGGCTCTGCAGCGGCTGGTGTCGCACTATCAGGCCCGGCTGTATGAGGCGATGGCTGCGATTGTCGAGTTTCTGGAGGTAGAAGGGGAAGAGGAGGACGATGCGGAGGGGGTTTGGTTGGCGGCGGGGGCGGAGATCCGGGCGGCTTTGTGTCTGACCCGCAGAACCGCAGACGCCGAGCTGTCTATGGCCTGGCACCTCCAGGAGCGGCTCCCCTGCCTGGGGGAGGCGCTAGCAGCGGGTGACATTGACCTGCGGCGGGCAAGGGTGACAGCAGACGGCACCGCCCACCTGCCGGAGCCCACCGCCCGGCAGGTGGTAGCTCAGATCCTGGAGGAGGCTTCGTCTCTGACCACAGGCCAGCTGCGTGCGCTGGTACGTCGGCTCTGCCTGGAAGCCGACTCTGAAGAAGCGGAGAGACGCTACGAGCAGGCGCTGTCGGAACGGCGGGTCATCACAGAGCCGACAACATCGGGTACTGCTCACCTGTACGGTCTGGAGCTTTCACCGCATCGGGTAGCGGCCGTCACCCGCAGGATCAACCTGCTGGCCCGGTCACTGAAACACTCCGGTGAAAGCCGCAGCATGGATCAGTTACGGGCAGACGTCTTCTTGGATCTGCTCCACGGCACCGCCACAGCCAGCAAGGCCCCAGAGGGGACGGTGGATATCTATGTGGATGAGGAGACGCTGGCCGGCCTCGCCGACCGGCCAGGCGAGATTCCAGGGTTCGGGCCGGTGATAGCGGACATCGCCCGCCAGGTCGCCACCCAGCAGGCCCGTTGGCAGTTCACCGTCACCAACCAGGGCCAGCCTCTCCATGTCGGCGTCACCCGGCGTCGGCCCACCGCCACCCAACAAAGAGCCGTCCAAGCCCTCCATCGGACCTGCGTGTTCCCAGGATGTCGGATGCCAGCCCAAGACTGCGACCTCGACCACCGGATCCCCTGGGCAGAGGGAGGAGCCACCACCATCCGACAGCTCGTCCCCCTCTGCCGCCACGACCACCAGATCCGCCACCGCTGCGGCTGGACCCACCAGCAACTCCCAGACAGAATCCAATGGACCAGTAAACTCGGCCACACCTACACCACCAGAAGCAGATCCCCTTAGCCAGGACATCGCGACTTCCCCACAACTATCTAGCCGAGCCGCCCTTCGGCGCCCGTTGCTCGTAGTCTCGAACAGGTGGAGCGTCAGACCGGCTACGCCCATCTGGGTGGCCAGCGGATCGCCTACGAGATCTTGGGAGACGGCCCAGTTGATTTCGTTGCCAACACAGGCTGGCTGTCTCCATCGGATGTCGAGTGGGATGACCCGCACGCCCGAGCCTTCTTTCAGGAGTGGGCCCGCTTTGCCCGGATCATTCGGTTCGATCGGAGGGGTGTTGGCGCCTCCGACCCGATTCCCGTCGATGCGCTGCCGCCATGGGAGTCGCTGAGCGACGAGATCGAAGCAGTCATGGATGCGACAGGTCTTGAGCAGGCCGTTGTGTTGGCGGGAGGGACTGCCGCTCCGGCCACCGCTCTCTTCGCCGCCAGTCATCCTGAGCGGACGATGGGCTTGGTGCTGTTCCAGGCCACCGTGCGCCTGCTGGCGGACAAGGATTATCCGTTTGGGCTGACCCAGGACGAGCACGCCCGGATGATCCAGCTCCTCGACCAGGAGTGGGGCACGGGTCGGTTCACCGCTTCGCTCTTTCCCAGTCGGGCATCCGATCCCGAGTTCATCGAGTATCTCGCCAAGCAGGAACGAGCCACGGCGACTCCCACGCTCATCCGGAGGTACATCGAGGCCGATGCGAGCTCCGACGGTCGGGCCCTATTGCCAACCATCACGGCGCCCACCTTGGTGTTGCATCGCACCGAGAGCCAAGCGCTTCCCTTAGAACACGGTCGCTATGTGGCCGAGCACATACCCAAC
>CAZKJJ010000033.1:0-13380 GCA_964553055.1 uncultured Acidimicrobiia bacterium | reverse complement strand
AGGTCTCATTGATCAACCGTTGCGATTTGGCGGCGATCGTGTCGAACACGAGCGAGCTCTTCCCCGATCCCGAGACCCCGGTGAACACGGTCAGACGGCGCTTGGGGATCACGACACTGACGTCCTTGAGGTTGTTCTCTCGTGCCCCCGTCACCCGGATGAGGTCGTGACTGTCCGCGAGGTGCATCTGGTCCACGCTAAACCGGTTGTGGTCGTTGCATGCCCCAACGCTAAGGAACCCGAGCCTGGAGCGCTTCTCCGATCCTGCTCGTTCGCGGCGTGTGCCCTGGCTGACATGCATAATGAGCGCGTGAGCTTGGACCTCGATGAGTTGCGCTGGCTGCGCCGCGCCCGCGACCGAATGGACCGCGAATATGCCCAGCCGCTCGATGTACCGGCGCTCGCCCGCACCGCCATGATGTCACCGGCCCACTTCAGCCGCCGATTCCGGGCGGTGTACTCGGAGACACCCCACTCCTACCTCATGACCCGGCGCATCGAGCGGGCGATGGCGCTGCTGCGTCGGGGGAACCTGTCGGTCACCGAAGTCTGCATGGCGGTCGGATGCACGAGTCTCGGCTCCTTCTCAGCCCGGTTCAGTGAGCTCGTTGGCGAGACGCCCAGCTCCTACAGGGCCCGCAGCCACGACGAGCTGCGTGTCTTCTCCACCTGCCAGACGATGGTCCTGACCCGACCGCGCAGGGATCGCCGGGGGCGGATGGAAGCGAGCAGTATTGGAGAAGCATCAGCTGTCACGGCCCCTTAGATTCGGTGCCATGAATGTCTCACTCAGCACGGTGCATGTCCTCGTCGATGATCCCGACGCAGCTCTCGGCTTCTATCGCGACACCCTCGGGCTCGCGGTGCGAGACGAGGTCGCATACGAGGGCTTCCGCTGGATCACGCTGGTGACCGACAGCCAGCCGGAGATCGGGATCGTGTTGTCACAGCCGCACGCCGGTCGTTCCCAGGAGGATGGGGACGCCTTGGCTGCCCTGCTCGCCAAGGGTGAGCTGGGCACGGTCTTCTTCCGTACCGATGACCTCGCAGGGACCTTCGAGAAGGTCGCCGCCGCGCCAGGCGTCGAGGTGCTGGAAGAGCCCGCCGATCGGTTCTGGGGCGCACGCGACGCCGCTGTTCGCGATCCGGCGGGCAACATGGTCCGCATCGAGCAGGGATAGAACCTGTTCAGCCTGGCCCTCGCCACCCCCGGTCGAGCCATCTCCAAGGCGAGTCAGCTGTCGGAAGGTGAGCTGTCCGTCTCGATCTGAGCCATCTCCTCCTCGGTCATCGCGAAGGCTGTCATCCAGTCAGGCTCGATTCGGACGTAGATGATCTCGCCCCACTTCTCGGGATCGCTGCCGTACGCTGCCAGGACGTGTTCGCGCAACAGCTGCTTGTCCCGACCACCGAGCAAGGCGGCCCTGCCGTGGCAGAACACGCCGTACCCGTCTCTGGGCGTGAACGACACGCTGATGGCCGGGCGGGCGGTGAGGTGCCTGGCCTTCGGTGAGTCAGCGGCAGTCGTGAAGTGCCAGCGGCCGTGAAGGAAGTGCCCATCGACGGCAGACACACGCGGCTCGCCACGGGCCGTCACGGTCGCGATGTTGAGCACGGCCGGGCTGGGCAGCTCAGCCGAAAGCTGCTCTGCGCTGAGCCGCCGCTGCGGCTCCATGATCGACAGCAGATGCGACGAGGAGCGAGCGAAGCTCTCGTCGAGGAGGCGTTGAAGCGCTTCCAGTTCTTCACGCGTCTCACGCATGCGACCACTCTCGCACTACGGCCGATCCATCGCTCGTCTGCACGCGTTCTGCTACGTCTCCCACCAAAATCACCCGGCTCTGCCTTCGACCCTTCCGTACACTGATGCTCCCTCACGAGTTCCAATGCTGATCGCACGCGACCTCCGAATCGAAGCAGGCATCCGAACACTGATCGACGATGCCTCATTCAGCGTGCAGTCGGGAGACCGGATCGGGCTCGTCGGCCGAAACGGGGCGGGCAAGACCACGCTGATGCGGACCCTCAACGGTGATCTCCAGCCAGCCGAGGGCACCGTACTCAGATCGGGGACCATCGGTTACCTGTCCCAGGAGGCCGCCCTTCCCGAGCTGGAGCATCCAGAAGCCACCGCCCTTGAGCGAATTCTCATGGCTCGAGAGATCGGAGCGATGCAGCGCCGTATCGAGCACTCCCGCCTGAGCCTGGAAGGGCTCGAGGGCGATGAGAGAGATCTCGGGATAGCTCGCTTCTCTCGACTGCACGACGAATTCGAGGCCAAGGGAGGGTTCCTCGCCGAGTCGGAGGCGAAGCGGATCGCGGCCAACGTCGGGATCGGCGACGACGAGTTGGGCCAACCGGTGAGGGCGATGTCCGGCGGACAGCGGCGACGCGTCGAGCTGGCCCGCATCCTGTTTGCCAAGACCGACGTTCTGCTGCTGGACGAGCCAACGAACCACCTCGACCTTGATGCCAAAGCCTGGCTCATCGAGTATCTGAGGAGCTATCGAGGGGGCATGCTGGTCGTCTCCCATGATCTCCCGCTGCTCGACGACGCCATCACGTCGGTGCTCGCCCTGGAGCACGGGGAGATCGAGGCCTACCGAGGTAGCTACTCCGGCTATCTGGTTGAACGCGAGAAACGACGAGAGCGAAAGGAGCGAGCACGAAGGCACCAGGACGAGGCCATCGAACGGCTCGAGGAGAACATTCGTCGTTTCAAAGGGACCACCGAGAAGATGGCGAAGGTGGCTCGGGCGATGGAGAGCCGCGTCGACCGCATGAAGCGGGATCTCGTCGAGCTGCACAGGAGCGGCAAGCGAGTCAAGCTGGTCTTCCCCCAGCCTGAGCGGCCTGGACGAGTCCCGTTGGCCGCAGCGGGTCTTGCCAAGGCGTTCGGCGACAACCTGGTCTTCCTCGACATCGAGTTTGCCGTGGAGCGTGGCGAGCGGATGTTGCTCATGGGTCTCAACGGCGCAGGAAAGACCACGTTGCTGCGCATCCTGGCCGGAGTGGAAGCACCTGACCTCGGCGAGGTATCCCTTGGTCTTCGGGCCAGCCTTGGCTACTACGCACAGGAACACGAGCAGATCAGCGGCGGGGTCACCGTCTTGGACCACATGCGGAACGTCGCCGGCCTACCCGATAGCACGCTGCGCTCCCTGCTCGGGCACTTCCTACTTGCCGACAAGGTCGACCAGGACGCCGCCACCCTGTCCGGAGGCGAGAAGACAAAGCTGGCCCTGGCGATGCTGGTCGCGGCACGCCCCAACGTCTTGTTGCTGGACGAGCCGACCAACAACCTCGATCCGCAGGCGAAGGAGGCGCTGTTGGATGCCCTCAGCATCTATGAAGGGACCATCGTCATCGTCAGCCACGACACCGATTTCGTAGCCCAGCTGATGCCGGAGCGGGCTCTCCTCATGCCGGAAGGCGAGATGAGGTTCTTCGACGAGGATCTGCTCGATCTCGTGGCCCTTGCCTGATCAGGCGAGAGCGTTGGCGGCCGCTGCTCGCGCGGTCGCAATGACATCGCTCGGCGGCGCGACGTGACGCATGCTCTCATGCCTCGCGCGCACCTTCTTTGCTGGATCGTCCATCAAGCAGATGTGCCAGACGTTTCCCGAGCGAGTGCCGAGAAGTAGTCGAGCGCCGCTTTCGTCTTGGTCTGCTGTTCGCCTGTCAGATCGACACCGTGTCCGGCCAGGTAGACGCGGGACTCGGCGACGACCTGGAAGGTCTCGGCCGGGTTGCACTTGGTGGAGAGCTCGAGGATCCGTGAACCGTCCGGGTAGAGCCACAACTCGGCCACCATACGTCTTCCCAGACCCTCGGGACTGAACTTGAGCTTCAGGATGTTGATAGGCCCAAGGACCGAGAGGTCGTTGAGCCTCAAGCCTTCTGGGGCGTGGTCCTTGTAGAAGGCTCTCTGCTCCTTCGTGTACAGCCGTTTGATCCTTGACTCGTTGAGTACTACTCGCCGAACGTCAGCCGCTGTGGACCGTCCCTTCATCGACGCCGAGCACACGAAGCCACCAGGCATCGCATCGACTTCGACGCCGAGGCTGGGTGAGCTGCGTATCTCAGGAGGCAGCTGATCCGGCACCACGGGTCGCAGTTTGACCACGGTGTCGCCTGCCCCACCCTGGATGCGGCGTGCCCTCACCACCACACCGGCTTCGTGCAGCGTCAGGTCTGGAGTATCGAAGAAGACGACCTGGCGGATCTCTGCGTCGAGCGGGTCCATCCCAAGGGACAGGGCGGTGGAGCGAATGTCCGAGTCGGGCACAGTCAGCTTCAGCTCGACGCTGTCTGAGGCCTTCACGAGCTCGAGCAGCTCTCCGAGTCTCTCGTTGCTGAGGATGGGCATCGTCATACGGCCGTCTCCCTAAGGCCGGTGCATTCCGGGCTCGCAGCCGGAGACGCTATCGAAGCCGAATGTCTCCTGCATGCACGCGTGAAGACATGTCTCCAAGCCGTCGCCTCCGTGTCAGAGATGCTCTTGGTGTCCGAACATAGACTTCTTCGACAGCGCACATCGGATTGCGTCTGGACAACTCGAAGTGATCGAAGTGACAAGACAGGCAGGTGCCGACAGGTGGAAGCGGGTGGTCGACACGTCCGCATCTGAGCACTGATGACGGGTGATGAGAAGCGGGTCTTGGTGACCGGCTCAACGAGAGGCATCGGGCGCCAGACAGCCGAGATGCTCCTGGATGCCGGACATGAGGTGGTGCTCCACGCGCGCAACGCCGACCGCGCTGATGAAGTCCGTGCCGCCGTCCCCGGAGCCTCGGCCGTGGTGATCGGTGACCTGGCATCTCTGGCCGAGACGAAGGCGTTGGCCGAAGCAGCCACCGGACACGGCACGTTCGACGCTGTCGTCCACAACGCCGGTGTTTACGAGAGCGATGCTCGCCTGCGACCCGTCACTGCGGACGGGCTGGAGCGGACGTTTCAGGTCAACGTCTTGGCGCCGTATGTCCTGACCGCGTTGGTCCCCCCGGCCGGAAGGCTCATCTACCTCTCGTCTGGCATGGCCCGGGGCGGACACATCGCCATCGACGATCTGCAGCGCCTACGAAGACGATGGAGCAGGAGCGGCGCCTACAGCGACTCGAAGCTCTGTGACATCGCGCTGACCTTGGCTGTGGCTCGGCGATACCAACGGACGGTCGCCACTGCGGTGGATCCCGGCTGGGTGAGGACGCGTATGGGCGGCAGGGGAGCACCCTCCGATCTGCGAACGGGCGCCGCCACGCAGGTCTGGTTGGCGAGCAGCGACGAGCCGGACGCACTACGGAGCGGACGGTTCATGCGGCACATGCGTGAAGTGTCCATCCCGGAGGAAGCGGCAGACGTCGAGCTGCAGGAGGAGCTGGTGAGGGCATGTGAGGCCCTCTGTGGAGTGGCGTTGCCCTCGGCGTGAGCGGTCGGCCTCGCGGCTAGGGGACGTACCGCTCCTCCATTAACGCGAACGGATGCCCTTCGAAGCCCTCGAAGAAGGCAAGCCAGAACTGAGTGTCGTCCTGCGCGTAGATCTGGTGCGGTCGTTCGATCGGTACGGCCCCCTTCCCGACGAGTCGCTCGAACTCCTCTTCGATGTCGTCCGTGTCGAAGTAGAGGATGGGGTGCGACTCGAACTCGGGAGACTCCGGCTTGGCAACGTACAGGCGTACCGAGCCCACCTCGAAGAAGGCCATCGATTGGTCGGGAAACGACATGACGAGGGGAAGGCCGATCCGGTCCCGGTAGAAGGAGATAGCACCATCGAGGTCCTGAGCGCTGACGTGAACCTGGGCGAGGCCGCGGATCGGCATGAGTACCTCCTCCTTTGAGGAGGTTGATTGTTGCTGGACCGAATGCAGTTTGCTCGTGTCCGGTCGGTCGCCAGGATCCTGGCCCTTCCGTCGGAGAGCGACCGAGCCACGATCGAGTAGGCCATGGAGCTGCTGGCGCGCTACGACCGTGGGGCCTTGCCACGTCTGACATGTGCTATGTTTATCACATGTTATCGGCGGAGGTGCCGCGATCGGGAGCAGAGCCGGACATCTGGAAGGCTCTTGCCAACCCGCTACGGCGCCGCTTCGTCGATCTCCTCGCCGAGCGGCCGCGGACCACGACCGAGCTCGCCGAAGCCACGCCCGACTTGAGTCGGTTTGCCGTGATGCAGCACCTGGGTGTGCTGGCCGACGCCGGCCTGGTGGTGGCTCGAAGGCGTGGGCGGTACCGGTTCAATCATCTCAACCCGATTCCGCTTCGGCGTTGGTATGAACGATGGGTGATACCTCTCGGCGACGTGGCGGCGGCTGAGTTGCTCGCCCTCGAGCGACACACGGAAGGAGACAGACCCATGTCAGGTGCCTTCGACACAGTTCGCACTGTGCGTATCGAAACCGAGCTCAGATTCAGGACCACCGCAGAACGGCTGTTCCGAGCGCTGACCGTGGAGACGCTCGAGTGGTTCCCATTCAGCTACGGGGAGGAACGAACCAAGGCGGTCGTGGTGGAGCCGATGGTGGGCGGGCGGCACTTCGAAGATTGGGGCGAGGGCAGCGGTTACCTGTACGGGCACGTCACCGCATACGACCCGCCGCACCGCTTCGCCACCCGTGGGCGGGTCATGGCGGGGACGATCCTCGACACCGACTACCAGCTCGAACCCGATGGCGACGAGACGATCCTGTCGATGAGCAAGGTGGCCGTGGGTCCGATGACCGAGGACGAGGCGGAGTCGGTCATGACCTACGGTGACATCGGGCGATTCGAAGCAGCGATCCGCACGCTGGTCGAGAGCTGATCGACTGAGAGTCGAGGCGGCTATCCGCTGACCGCTCGTTGGGTGGGAGACCCAGAAGGAGAACACGAGGGCGTCGCGCGCCGCCGAGCCTCCGCTTCGACGCGGCATCGGGTGGCTGAGGGTCGCCGAGGCGCCGGCCTGTACCCTCGAAGCCGCTGTGACGCCCCAGCACGGCCGCCGCCGCAGAAGCAGTCCCCGCCTGGCGCTGTGCTGCGCGCTGGCGGCACTCGTGCTCTCTTCGTGTGTAGACGAGATCGGGGCCATCGCGCCTCAAGATCGAGGTCAGGTCGCAGCGGGCAGGGTCCTCTACGCAGACACCTGCGCCAGCTGCCACGGCACAGAGCTCAGAGGCACGAGCAGCGGTCCTTCGCTCCTCTCGGAGATCTACGAGCCCAACCACCACGCGGACGGTGCGTTCCTGTCGGCAGTGCTGCGGGGATCCCTTGCACACCACTGGCGGTTCGGGGACATGCCCCCTGTCGCGGGCCTGACCCAGGACGACGTGGCCGCCATCGTGGCCTTCGTGCGCGAGCAGCAGCGGGTCCAAGGCTTCGAGCCCTACCCGCCCCCGTAGGACTCGAAGCGCCTCGGCTCCTCGGCCTACGACCCCGTTGTGATGGTCAGCGTGCCCTGCATCCCGTCGTCCCAGTGGGCGCCGTCCTCCTCGAAGCAGCCGATGTCCCACTCGCCGGCCATGGCTTCGGTGACGGTGAACGTGATCCTGGCCTCCTCACCCGGCTCTCGGGCCACCATGAACCCGTGTTCGGCGTGCTCGCCGGACATCTCGTCGCCGGACATCTCGTCGCCTGACATCTCGTCGCCTGACATCTCGTCGCCGGACATCTCGTCGCCGGTCATCTCGTCGCCGGTCATCTCGGCCATGTCCATCTCCAGAGCTTCCGGCGGCACGACCTGAGCGTCCACTCCTTCGAAGAAGTCGATCTCGAAGCCGTCGGGATTCCCTTCCGCGTTGGTCCTCACGTTGCGGCCAACCATGAACTCGTGCTCCTTGGTCCCGTCGTTGATGAGGATCAGCGTCACGGTCTCACCGGGCGTGAGCTCGATCGTCGATGGCGAGAACTCGAACTCGCTCATGGTGATGCGAAGCTCGCCGTTGTCGTCAGGGACGGCGGCCCCCCCACAGGCGGCCGCTGTCATGGCCAGCGCCGCCAGTAAGGCGGCGGTACCAATCAGTTTTCTCATGGTTCCTCCTTTACGAGATCAGATACAGGGCTGGATAGAAGAAGACCCACACCACGTCGACGAAGTGCCAGTACTTGACGGCTGCCTCGGCGGGCCAGTACGCGGACGAGGAGTACTGGCCACGGCGAGCGTTGCCATAGATGATCGACAGGAAGATGACTCCCGTCAGAACGTGAAACGCATGCAGGCCTGTCATCGTGAAGAACACCGTGCCGAAGATCGTGTCAGGCGGGAAGGCGTGGAAGGCCTCCTGCCATTCGACGCCCACGCCCACCAAGAAGGCCGCGCCGAGCGCCAGGGTCGCAGCCAAGCTTCGCAGGAACAGCTTGCGGTCGTCGTGGGCGATCCCGGTCTCAGCTCGATAGGCGGTCAGGCTGGAGAGCAAGAGGATCGACGTGATCACGAGTCCGACGACCTGGTTCTGCTCGTCAGGGATGTCGGTTCCCTGGAGGAAGAATCGAGCTGCCAGAAGACCAACGAAGAGCATCGACTCGGAGAGGATGAACAGCCAGAGCCCGATCCGGTTGACCTCCAGACGCCCGAACGTACGAGGAGTAGCCATCGATGCCATCAGTGATCACTCCCGCGTAGTTGCCCGATGTGCATGAAGTACTGCACGATCGCCCATGCCTTCCCAACGCCGATGACCAACAGGATGAAGATGAGGCCGGGCACCCCGGCCACTGCCACGACGAACTCGACCGCGGTCATAGCCACCAGCACGATCAGCACCACGGTCCCCGCCCCGAGCATCCTCCGCTCCTCCGTCGACTGGGTTTGCATCAGGATTCCTCGCTCGAGCCGAGAAGGGCGTGCACGACGCCTGGCTGTCCATACGGATAGGGCGGCCCGACCACCTGCGGGAGCACATCGAAGTTCTCGTGGGGAGGCGGCGAGGACACCTGCCACTCGAGGGTCGAGGCGTCCCATGGGTTGCCAGACGCGGGAGTGCCTTTCGCCCACGAGCGCATCCAGTTGTAGAGAAACACCAGGAAGCTGGCGCCCAGGAAGAACCCCGCGATGCTGATGAGCAGGTTCACCGAACCCAGTTCTGAGATGTAGTCGGCGATCCGCCTGTTCATGCCGTGGATGCCCGCCCAGAACATCGGAAAGAACGTGACGTTGAAGCCGACGAACATCGCCCAGAAGTGGATCTTGCCGAGCCGCTCCGAGTACATGCGGCCCGTCATCTTCGGGAACCAGTAGTAGATGGCTCCGAACAGGGCGAAGATGCCGCCGCCCACGATCACGTAGTGGAAGTGGGCAACCACGAAGTAGGTGTCCTGCAGCTGGATGTCCGTTGGCACGTCAGCCAGGAAGATCCCCGTGAGGCCTCCGATCAGGAAGTTGAAGACGACACCGAGGGCGAACAGCATCGGGACACGGAAGCGCATGCGTCCCTGCCAGATCGTTCCGAGGGCCGACAGGAAGATTAGGCCGGTCGGGATCGAGATGAGCTCGGTCGTTGCCAAGAAGGGGATGCGGAGGGCGTCCGGCATCCCGCTCGTGAACATGTGGTGGGCCCACACGATGGCACTCATCGCCCCGATCGCGATCATGCCGCCAACTGCCCAGCGGTAGGCGAACACGGGACGGCGTGAGAAGTGGGCCAGCAACTCGAGGGTTATCCCGAACCCAGGCAGGATCATGATGTAGACGGCAGGGTGGGAGTAGAACCAGAAGACGTGCTGATAGAGCAGTGGCGCTCCGCCCTCGGGGGCTTCGAAGAACACCGTTTGGACCACCCGGTCGAGAACCGTCATCACCATCGCCAGGCCGACGAACTGGGTGAAGATCAGCGCCAGGACGGCCGTCACGAGGATCGACCAGACAAAGATGGGAAGCCTGCCCCAGCTCATGCCTGGAGCCCTCAGCGTGATCACGGTCGTGATGAAGTTGATCGCACCCAGAATGGACGACAGACCCAACGTGAGGAACGCGAAGTTGAAGAACATCGCCCCCACCTTGGTGGTGACCGACAGGGGCGCATAGCCCGTCCAACCTGTGTCGTAGCCGCCTGCGATGAACGACCCGATGAGCAGCATCACGACAGGCGGCACCAGCCAGTAGCTCAGGGCGTTGAGCTTCGGGAACGCCATGTCCTCGGCGCCGATCATGAGCGGGACCACGTAGTTGCCGAAGGCCCCGACCGTGCCCGCCACGGCCACGAAGATCATCATGGTTCCGTGCAGGCTCATCGTCGTGTTGTAGCCGGAAGGGTCGAGGACACCACGGCCGGGATCCATCAGCTCCCAGCGCATCAACATCGCGAACAGACCCGCCAGGAAGAACATGAACAGAAAGCTGACGAGGTACTGGATGCCGATGACCTTGTGGTCGGGGTCGAACGAGAAGTAGCGACTCCTTCCCTTCGCCTCGTACGGCCGTAGCCCCCTGCCGAACCAGGCCCGGGCCCAGTAGTCCCATACTCCGACGCCGAGCACCCATCCCGTCAGGGCGAACAGGTAGCCGGCGGCAACGACCGATTCCATGTCGAAGGCGGACTTGCCCTGGGGGACCCTGATGAGGGCGACGATGGCTGCTCCCACCAGCAGGCCCAAGGCTGCTCCTATCAAGCCTTTGATGAGGTGGACGCCTGCACCTGCGCGCCGCCTGGTGAGGGTCATGGCGCGACTCCCTCCCTTTCGGCGACCCAGGCTTCGAACTCGGACGCGGTGACGACTCTCACATCGGCAGCCATGCGGGTGTGGCCGGTGCCGCACAGCTCGGCGCACTGCACCCGAAAGCCGGGGTTGGCCGTGAAGGTTCCGAGCTCAGTTGGAGTCACAAGCGTCTCGTGGACCAGACCAGGTACGGCATCGGCCTTGATCCGAAACGCCGGAATCCAGAAGGAGTGGATGACATCTGTCGACAGGATGCGGAACAGCACTCGCCTGTCGAGGGGCAGGACGAGCTCGTCGGCGTTCGGGACGATGACGTTGAGATCCGGGTACCCGATGGTCCAGTTCCACTGCGCCGCGACGACATCGACCGTGAGCTCGTACTCGGGCTCGTCGCCCAGCTCGGCCAGGCCGCTGACGCCTGGGAAGAAGATCACGAACACCGCCAGGGCAGACGTGAGGCTGACCCAGAGCGCGATGAACAGCCGGTTCGAAGCGTGGGGAGCGCCATCGGTCTCCTGGTGCGATGCCCGAAAGCGATACATGGAGTAGCCGAGGACGACGATCACGAACATGAAGACGGGCACGCTCAGAATCGTCAATAGCTGAAAGGCATCGTCGACGATTCCTGCTTCGCGTGAGGCCCCGAGAGGCTGAAGGTCTGCGGTGATCGCCCACCACACGCCGACTGCGGTCAGGGCGACCCAGATGAGCGCCACGACCAACAGGTGGCGTCCTCGGTTCCTCGTCTGGGCTGGCACCGTCCGGGGACGGTACTACAGATTGTCATAGTTTGGCTCCTACGGTTTGTAGTAGGTGCCTCGCTGGGCAAGATCGGCTATAACTACGACGCGTAGTAGGAGACTCGCTGGCGCAGAAACCCGTGCTCGAGACGGCGGTGATGGACATTCTCTGGGTGGATGGGGCGTGGCTGACGCCCGGTATCGTCCGGGAGCGTCTCGCTCCTGATCGCAAGGTCGCCTACACCACCGTGATGACGGTCCTGGTTCGCCTGTGGAAGAAGGATCGGGTCCAACGACGCAGACGTGGGCGTGCCTTCGAATACCGAGCTGCCCAGAGCAGGGCAGCGTACGCCGCCGAGCGGATGGAGGAGATGTTGGGCAGCGCAGACGATCGCGCGCTCGCCTTGACCCACTTCGTGGACACGCTCACCCCCCAAGAGCGGTCGGAGCTGCGGCGCCGCCTCGAGGGCTCATGAGCCTGGTGTTCGTCGTCGGGACGCTCGGCCTGATGGCGTATCCGGCGCTGTCGAGGCGCAGGGCCGCAGGACTCGCGCCTTCGGAGTGGGCCAAGCTGAGCGCCCTTTCGCTTGTCGCGGGCGCCGTGCTGTTCGAGCTGGCTCTGGTGTTGTGCGCGCTTCCGGTCATTCCTGTTCTCTCCACGAAAGGGGCTGCCGGCATCGGGAGCCAGCACTTCTTCCCGGGAGGGCCCGTGGCAGGTTGGGTGAGCCTGTCTGTTGCCCTGGCCTTCGGCGGTCTCTGCCTCTGGGGAGCGTGGAAGCATGCTCTGATCAGGAGACGTCTACGGGCGGTTGCCTCCTTTGGACGTCCGATGAGTCAGGAGCGCCCCGACGTGGTCGTGCTTCCCACCCGCGATCACGTGGCCATGGCACTGCCCGGAGGCTACGGGCGGATCGTGCTCTCAGATGGTGTCGTCGCTTCCCTGACACGAGAGCAGCTGAGCCTCGTGATCCTCCACGAGCGGGCCCACCTCAGCCATCACCATTCACGCTATCTCTTCGTGGCGGCTGCTCTGTGGCCCGCGATGAGATGCCTTCCCGTCCTTCGAAGAAGCTTGGCGGTCCTCCGGCTAGCGCTCGAGCGATGGGCAGACGAGGAGGCGGCAGGCAGGTGTGAGAACTCCCGGTCCGACATCCGCCACGCCCTCGTGGCCTTGGCCACGTGGGAGATGGGCATGGGTCTGGCTGCCTTCTCAGCGGTCGACACGGTGATGGCACGGCTTCAGGCTCTCGATGGACGAGGAGCTCCTCCCTCACGCTCGTCTCGGGCCGGCGTCTACGTCTCGTTGGCGGGCTTCATGGCGTTGGCGGCCGGCCCGTTGCTGCTCTTCATGCGCTGAATCGCGCCTGCTCCAAGACTCTCTTGGCTCCTACACGCCCCATCCCTCGGGCGGTTGGCGAAGCTCTGGGAGAGTGTGCCAGTACTCGCGTAGGTCGGTGCACAGGCCGTTCTCGTCGAAGTGGAGCAGCAGGCACCCTGGCAGCGTGAGCGGATCGCCATCGACCAGCATCGTCGTCCAGAACTCGACGACCACCCTCGATCCCTCGACTACCGGTGACCCCATGCGAACCGCTACGTCGGACTGGACGGCCGTGACACTGGTCCAGTAGTCCTCGACTCCTTCCCGCCCGTGATGGGGCTCCTCGAAGATGTTCGATCGATAGGAGGCTCCTTCGGTGAACAGAGCACCGGCTGCCTTGGAGTTTCGCTCCTCCCAAGCTCTCCTGTAGGACTCGATCCAGTCAGCTATCTGGAACGTCGTTGGCACGGTTCACCTCCTTTGGACCGGGAGGCTACCGGGCAGGAGCATGCCATGGCCGAGCTGCCTCAGGTCCTGGATCGAAGGCACCCGGTTGCTGCAGAGCCCAGCAGGGCCGCACAGTTGGCCAGCTCGGCTCTAGATCTTCGGCAGCTTGAACCCTGACTTGGCGATGACGCTGTCCCTGGACTCGGCCGCCATTCGCCTGACGGCAGGCCAGTCGACGTGTAGGAGCTC
>CAZKJJ010000032.1:6774-13486 GCA_964553055.1 uncultured Acidimicrobiia bacterium | reverse complement strand
GCGAGGTGGCCTCGTCGAGTATCAGAATGCGCGGGTCCTTCAGAATCACCCTGGCGAGCGCCACCCGCTGCTTCTCGCCACCCGACAGCCGGTAGCCGCGCTCGCCGACGACCGTCTCGTAGCCGGCAGGGAGACCTGCGATGAGATCGTGGATGTTGGCGGTGCGGCAGGCCGCTTCAAGCTCGGATGGCGAGGCATCTGGCTTGGCGTACCTGAGGTTCGCCGAGATGGTGTCGTGGAAGAGGTACGTCTCCTGCGTGACGATTCCGATGCCCTTGGACAGCGAGTCGAGGGTCAGATCGCGAACGTCGTGACCGTCGATCTCGACCGCCCCTGCCGTCACGTCGTAGAGCCTCGGTACGAGATAACTGATGGTGGTCTTCCCTGCGCCGCTCGGGCCGACCAGCGCTACGAGCTCGCCAGGCTCGACGTGGAAGGAGACATCCTCCAGCGCCTGAGCCCTGGTCGGGACGGGCGTCAGGGAGGTCTCCGGTCGGTCGCCGAAGTAGCGGGAAGAGAAGCGCCTCACGGGCTCGAGGCCCTGTGGCTGGTCGGTCTGGTAGCGAAAGCCGACGTTTCGGAAGGTGATGCCTCCCTCGAGTGAGGGCACGGAGACGGCATCTGGCTTGTCTGTGATCTCCTGAGGGAGGTCGAGCACCTCGAAGACCCGCTCGAAGGACACCAGCGCGGTGGCGAACTCGACTCTGGCGTTGGACAGCCCAGAGAGCGGACCGAACAGCTGTGCGAGCAGGGTGGACAGCATGACGATCGTTCCTATGGTCATCTCTCCCTGAATGACCAGCAGCCCCCCGAACCAGAAGACCAGGGCGGTGGCCATCGCCGAGATCAGTCCGAGACCTGCGAAGAACCAGCGGCCGATCACGGCGCGCACCACGCCGAGGTCACGCACCTCGGCAGCCTCGTCCGTGAACCGCTTCGTCTCGTAGGGTGCCCTTCCGAAGAGCTTCACGTGCAGGGCCCCGCTGACATTGAGGGTCTCGGACAGCACGGCACTCATCTCCGCGTTGTGGACCATCTGGCGTTCGGTGATGCGCCGCAGCGCTTTCGCCACCCTGCGCGCCGGATAGATGAAGAGAGGAAGGGCGATCAGGGCCAGGAGCGACAGCCGCCATTCGGTCCGAAAGATGACGACCAGGATGGCGACCGCCGTCAGTACATTCGAGGCGATGCTGACGAAGGTGCCCGTGACGGCCTGTTGGGCGCCGATCACGTCGTTCGACAGCCTCGCCATGATCTCGCCTGTCCTGGTCGCCGTGAAGAAGCGGAGCGACATGCCCTGAAGATGGGTGAACAGCTCCCGGCGGAGGTCGAAGATGATGCCTTCGCCCGCCCGCGCCGAAGCCCATCGTTGAATGCCGCCGATCCCTGCGTTGAGAAGTGGCACTGCGACCATGGCCAAGCCGACCAACGTGAGCAACCGTATGTCCTTGGATGGGATCGCCACGTCCAACAGCTCTCTCATCAACACCGCGGGCACCAGCGTGAGAACGGCGCCGATCACGATCGTGACCAGAACCAGTCCGATCCAGGAGCGATAGGGCCGACCGTACGAGAAGACGCGCTTCAGCAGCGCCGCGCTCATCTCGGGGCGATCGACCTCCTGGTCGTGCTTCAGATACGAGAACCAACCCCCTGCGTGGAAGATGACGCTCCTCTCCTCTCGTCAGGCTATCGGGGTCGGGAGGCGACCGGTTTAGGGAACGGCCTCCGCGAGAGGCTGCAGCGACTCCGCCATCAACACTGCCAGCTCGGCGTCTGCGGCGGACCTGATGAACAACTCGTAGCGGTAGGAGCCCGAGAACCACACGAGTCGACCTCCAGCTGCCAGAACATGCCACCATCCGACGAAAGCACCGACCGGCGTCGGCTGGCAGGAGAGCGCATCTGTGACACTGAGATCGGGACAGGCGAGCCGACCCGAGCCGGGGTCTCCATACGTCACCGCCTGATCGGCCAGCCCTGCCAGCAGCACCCCTCTCTGTCCGACCTCCCTGCTTTGGGAGTATGGCTCGACGTTCCAGAACCCGAAGGCTGCCTGGAAGTCGTCTGACAGCTCTCCGCCTGGCAGCGTGAACACGAGTTGCCCTGAGAGATGCGTGACGTCTGCCGGCACCAAGGAAGGGAACTCGATTCCCGGGAGGCCTGCCGCTATCTCGTGTGGGCTCGATTGGACGAAGGCGTCCCGCCGCGAGCTCTGCGCCCAGATGATGTCCACCACCTGATCGGGGTCGAACTCCTCGAGGCCGGTTGGGCCCCAGATCGGAGCATCTTGCCGATACCAGACCAGGCCTTCGAGACCGTGGAGGTCGAGAGCGGGGGTAGGAGGAGTCGTCGTCACCACTGGGACGTCGGGCTGTGTGGTGGTGGTGCCTGCCAGGTCGAAGAAGCTTCGCGATCGCGCTCCGAGATCGGCGAGCGGATCCGAGCCGCATGCGGCCAGAGTCGCCAGCAGGAGGAGGATGATCAGCATCCGATGAGACACGCGCATTCCCGTTCTACCGTAGGGACGCCGTTCCGTCTTGGATCGTTCCCCTGGGATACTCCCCGTGTGCGTCGCACGATCCAGTTGATCCGGCATGGGAGTGATCATCGGCCTGAGCTCGACACCGCCCTGAGCGCCGTGATGCTCCGCCAGGTCGCCGAAGGAGCGCGTGGGGAGACGCTGCGCATCCACCGGCCCTCTCGGACCGTGGCCTTCGGAAGGCAAGACGCCCATGCTCCCGGCTACCTCAGAGCGGTCGAGGCGGCGAGGGCCAACGGCTTCGAGGCAACCGAGCGGCTGGCGGGGGGCCGTGCAGCGGTGTTCCACCCCCAGACGATCGCCGTGAGCTGGGCCATTCCCGATCCTGAGCCGCGCCGGGGCATCGAACACCGATTCGAGGCGATCTCGGGGATCGTCGTCGCTCTGCTCACCGCCCTCGGGGTCGATGCCCGCGTCGGTGAGGTTGCCGGCGAGTACTGCCCAGGGCGCCACAGCGTGAGCGAGGCAGGTCGATGGAAGCTGTTCGGCGTCGGTCAGCGGATCGTGGCCAACGCCTCGCACGTTGGGGGGGTCCTCGTCGTGGACGGTGCAGATGAGATCCGCTCGGTGCTCGAGCCCGTGTACGAAGCGCTCGGCGTCCAGTGGCGACCGGAGGTGACGGGCGATCTTCGCGGCTCAGGCGTCGGCATGAGCCATGACGACCTCGTCAGCGCCCTCGTCGCCGAGTTCGCGGATCGGCACGACCTCACAGAGACTGCGATCGACGACGAGACCCTGGCCATCGCGACTGAGGAGACGGACCGCTACCTCTCACCGAAGACAGCGGCGACCTCCAGCCACGACTCGGAGCTCTCGTCGATCAACGACATGTGATCCCCGCCTGTGATCTCGATCAGCGTGACGTCGTCCCCTGCCGCGCGGGCAGCTCGCGCGTAGCGTCTACTCATCTCGACAGGTATGAACTCGTCCCGATCGCCGTGCGCGATGAGCTGCTGAGCGCCGAGTGGTAGCAACTCGATCGGCGAAGCCATCTTGTACTTCGCGGCGTGATCGGCAGGCCCCCGCAGGAAGGCGGACACGGCATGATCGTCCAGACCGAGCTCCTCTGCTGTAGCCAAGTCAGACACGGCTGCGAGAGCCACGATCCTGTCAGGGATGACCCCAGGATCGGCACCCGGGGTGCCCTCGTCCAGGTTTCCTCTGGCTGCAGCCCAGAGGGCGAGTTGGCCTCCTGCTGAATGCCCGAGGAGCGTGACGCTCCCGGTGTCGAGCTGCTCGAAGCTCCGTAGGTGGTCCACGCCGTCCGCGACGTCCAGCAGGGTGGCAGGCCAGCCGCCTCCGGGGCCGATCCTTCGGTACTCCAGGTTCCAGGTGGCAAAGCCCGCGCTCGTCAAGAAGACCGCGAGCCCGTCCATCAGGTCGCGCCGCCACTGGTCTCGCCAGAACCCACCGTGGAGGAGTACCACCACTGGATGGGGGCCCTCCCCCGATGGAAGCCGCAGGTCCCCCACGTGGTCTGCCTCAGGCCCGTAGCGTACGGTCTCCCACGGCCCCGCGGCGCGGGCTGTCAGGTGCCTGAGCGCCCAGTCGTATCCCGAGATGCCTCGCCCCCAGATGGTGAGGACGCATGCTGGCTCGATCACCGAGTGCCGGCGCCACTCCTCGGCCTCCTTGACGTTCGTGAGCTGCACCTCGACGGCAGGGATCGCACGGAGGGAAATCGCGTCGTGGAGAGCGTACGAGTAGTGGGCGAGCGGGCCAGGGTTGATGACCAGGGCATCCTCAGTGCCTTCCTGGAGTCTGTCGATCAGCGCTCCCTCGTGGTTGGAGTGGAAGGTCACCACGTCCAGTCCGCGTGCCGCCCCCCAGCGGAGACAGGCAGCGTCGAGCTCCTCCAGGTCGGTCAGAGCGTCGACGCTTGGCCCGTTGAGGACCAGGACCGTGCTGAGGTCGTCCCGCGGCGCCATGCCACGGAGCGTATCCGAACCTCGGGCGGCGGGCAGCCTCTCAGTCCTTGAGGCTGACGAGGTACATGGCGAGCACGTTCATCACCAAGCCGAATGCCACGATCACACCGATGTCGTCCCACACACTCATGAGGTGGCCGCCGACTTGGATGCCGAGGCCGAGGTCGCCGAGGCTCGCCATGGCCTGCGCGCCGAGTCCCTGCGCTTCGAGGACGAGCCGGCGGAGGGCGTCGACCGCGTATGTGACAGGGTTGAGCTTGACGAACACCTCCATCCAAAGGGGGAGCGCAGCGAGGGGGAAGAACGCTCCTGACAGGAAGATCAGCGGGAAGGTGACGAACTGGTTGATGACTTGGAAGGACTCAGTACGCCGCATACGGGCTGCGATTGCCACGCCGAGTGACGCCATGGCGAAGGCGCCGGCGAACATCACCGGCCACATGATCAGCACTAGCCCAACGCTGAGGCTGACCCCGACCAGCGGGGCGAACAGAAACACGAGCGTCCCCTGCATGGTCGCCACCGTTGCGCCGCCGAGCGACTTGCCCAACGCAACCGCCGAGCGGCTGATCGGCGCCACGAGGACCTCCTTGAGGATGCCGAACTCGCGGTCGAACACAAGCGATACGCCGTTGAAGATGGCAGCGAAGAAGACGGACATGGCGATGATGCCGGGGAAGATGAACATCTGGAAGTCCACGTCAGCTACGGACCCGGCGAGCGAGCCCATCGCTCCACTGAGCCCGCTGCCGAACACCAGCAGGAAGATCAAGGGAAAGCCGAGGGAGCCGATGATCCTGACCTTGTCCCGCCACCAGCGAACCAACTCCCGCTGCCAGATCACCCGCACCGCGGATGCGGTCGAGCCGAGCTTCTCTGCCCGCGCCGCGATCGCCGTCATCGGCGTCCCCTGAAGTTCATCATCCGCCTCATCTGCGCCCTGGAGATGTCCCTGCTGTCCAGCTCGGTCTCGCGGATCGTCCTGCCGGTCAGATTGACGAAGACGTCGTCGAGGGTGGGCCGGCGCAGCTCTATTCCCTCGATGATCCCAGTGAACTCCCGAGCGAGGAGCGGGATGAATCTGGCGCCATCCGCCACCTCGACTCGCACCTCGCCTTCCTTGGTCTGCGGGTCGAGGCCTGCGCCTGCCAGGTACTCTGCAACGCTTCCCGGATCAGGGCTCGTCACCGTCACGACGTCTCCGCCCACTTGACTCTTGAGACCCTCAGGGCTGTCGAGGGCCACCACCTTGGCGTGGTCGATGATCGCGATCCTGTCGCAGAACTCCGCCTCCTCCATGTAATGCGTGGTCATGAAGATCGTGATGCCGGTTTGCTCCTTGAGCCTGACGATGTGGTCCCACACGGCGCGTCGCGTCTGAGGATCGAGGCCGATCGTCGGTTCGTCGAGGAACAGGATCTTGGGAGTGTGGAGTAGGCCGCGGGCGATCTCGAGCCGACGCTTCATACCGCCTGAGAATCTCTCGACCAGGTCGTCTGCTCGATCGGCGAGATCGACGAGCTCCAGAGCCTCGGGGATCTTCTTCTCCCGCTCCCCGCTCGAGAGGTGATAGAGGACGGCATGGAAGTCGAGGTTCTCCCTCGCAGTCAGTCGCTCGTCGAGGGACTGCTCCTGGAAGACGATCCCGATCGAGCTGCGCACCCCCTCCCCATCGGTTTCGATGTCGAAGCCCCCTACCTTGGCCGAACCCTCCGTCGGCTCGAGCAGTGTCGTGAGCATCGAGATCGTCGTGGTCTTGCCCGCTCCGTTCGGGCCCAGAAACCCGAAGACCTCACCCTGGCCCACCTCCAAGTCGACATGATCGACGGCCACCACCTCCCCGAACAACCGGGTGAGGCCCCTGGCTTCGATGGCAGGCGCCGCGGTGTCGGTACGTGCTCTCACGGCTCGCCCAAGGCGTGGGATAGATCGTCGGCGAAGCGTTCGAACAGCTCGACGAAGAGATCGAGGTCGGGCTCCTTCCAGTGGGAGAGGGTCCGAGCCAGGATCCGATGACGCTCCGCCTCGATGCGCTCCACCAACTGCAGGCCGCTCGTCGTGACATCGGCCATCGAGACGCGCCGGTCGGCAGTCTGGGGCTGCTTCACCAGCCATCCCCGATCCTCCAGAGCCTGCACGTGACGGCTCATCGTCGACGGCTCGACGCCCATCAACTCGGCCAGATCGGTGATCCGGGTTGGTCCCTCCAGATGGATGCGCCGCAGCACCAGATAGCCGGCAC
>CAZKJJ010000032.1:0-6764 GCA_964553055.1 uncultured Acidimicrobiia bacterium | reverse complement strand
CCTGCGGTGAAAGCGGGTCATGGTGCCTTGGCGGCCCAGGAGGCTCATCGCCCGGTCGAGGCGCTCGGCGGAAGTCGTGTGCACGAGCACCGAGCTTAATAGATGGTTGTAGTAAACAAACGAGTCCTGGCTGGCCGGCGCACCGCCCAAGGGCACATCGGAGGCTTGGGGTCTTGGCTCAGCGGGAGAGGAAGAACGAAACCAGGAAGCCGAGTCCGACCCCGATCGCTCCACCGATCCAGATGCCGGTGCCGAGGCTGTCCGCTACAGCACCGATCGCCGCCCCGATACCGGCACCAAGCACGGCGAACCCTGTGATCAGTTGCGGGCTGGGCTGCGCCGCCCTTCCTTTCTCCGGCTCGGTCATGGCCCATGACTCTAGGCGCATGCTTCCCTACCGGGCCCGGGGCGCTCAAATAAACCTCCCGGCCGGCCGATACGAGTCAAGGAGTGTGATGCCACGCTCTGAGCCGCTCCGGAGACGCGATGCGCCGCACCAAAGAAGCGCAAGTAGTGGCGAGAAGGGAGCCATTCGATGCGTTCTACAGACGTGAGTTCCGCGCCGTCGTGGCACTCGCCTACGCCCTCTCGGGCAGTCGCTGGGCTGCCGAGGACCTGGCACAGGAGGCCTTTCTCACCGCCCACCGGCAATGGCACCGTATCGGCGGCTACGACCAGCCAGGCGCCTGGGTGCGCAGGGTGGTGACGAACATGTCGGTCTCGCTGTATCGAAAGCGCGCCTCGGAGGCCAGAGCGCTCGCCAGGGTGGCCTGGCAGCGGCAGGAGCCCCTGCCGGAGCTCGAGAACGAGGACAAGGAGTTCTGGGAAGAGGTCCGCGCCCTGCCAAAACGCCAGGCCCAGGCCATCGCCTTGCACTACCTCGAGGATCGGCCGGTCTCCGAGGTTGCCGAGATACTCCAGTGCTCGGTCTCCACCGCCAAGGTGCATCTCCACAAGGGCAGGAAGGCCCTCGCCGCCCGGCTCGGGCTCCCGGAGGCGGCGACATGAACCCTCTCGACGAGCGCGCCCGGCGATCCGCACAGTCGCTGGCGGACAAGGTGGATCGAGCAGAGCTGCGCCTGATGGCCAGAGGCCTCCCCGCAGATGGAGCCTCGGTGAGGCCGGTCCTCGCCTCGCGCGCACTGGCCTTCGGGGGGGCGGCCGCCGTCATCATGATGGCCATCGGGCTGGCGGTCGTGCAGATGAGCGGCGAAGGAGCCGTAGTCACCGAGTCCCCACCCGAGACCGCCACAGAGATCCCGGCGACGACGACACCTCCTCCCCAGACAGCGCCAGAGACGACGCCTACCGCTTCGCCGACCACCGCCGCGCCGACCACTGCAGCCCAGGAGCCTGGATCGGACTCCACCCCTCCCCCCCTCGAGATCACCTCGCCACAACAGGGAGAGGAAGTGCCGAGCTCTGCCGTGACGTTTCAGGGGATGACCGAACCCGGCGCCTCGGTCACCAGGGGTCGGTTCTCCGCCGACGTCGACGCGGAGGGGAACTGGTCGATCGTCCTGATCGTCGGCGAAGGCACCAGCAACGTGACCTTCACCGCCACGGACGAGGCGGGCAACGAGTCCCAGGCTTCAGTCGAGGTCAGCTATACGCCTCCTGACGAGGAGGAGAAGGAGACGCCGCCGGTCTACGAGTTCACAGCCTCCGCGACGTACGGCGAGTGCGCCGAGACGCCTCCCTACGACGTGTACCACGGCACCGCGGCACCGGGTGCCACGGTCACGATCAGCTCCGAGTACGGAGGCGGCTCCACCGTCGCCAACTCAGAAGGGCGGTGGGAAAAGCAGGTCTTCTTCCCTAGCGCCCCCTACGGCGTTCCATTCGCGGTCAAGGTCGAGGACGACTCGGGACAACAGAAGACCTTCGAGTTCGTCAGCTACGCGGGCTGACGCAAGGTCGGATAGCCGAGACCCCATCGAGCGGTGTCGACCGCGCCAACCCAGTCCTGCTCGCCTGCCGCTTCGCGAGCCACGGCCACGGCCAGGGTCTTGGTCAGGTCCCAGAGTCGCCCGATGGGAGGATAGAGCAGACCCCGCTCCAGGTCGGCGTCCGTCACCTCGGCCGCCAGCGCAGCCGCGGCTGCGGCGAACATCCCGTCGGTGACCTCCTCGGCGCCAGAAACGAGCACCCCCAGGCCCACTCCAGGGAACACGTAGACGTTGTTGGCCTGGCTCACCTTCCTCCCCGGGAACGGGCTGCCTGTGGCCACGAAGGCCCCGCCCGAGCTCCACGCCAAGACATCGTCCGGGTGAGCCTCTGCCTTGGCGGTGGGGTTGGAGAGCAAGAAGAAGGCGGGGTGCTCGACGAACCTGCAGACCTGCGAGACGATCTCGCGCCCGAACAGTCCCGAGATGCCGGCAGCTCCGATCAGCACGGATGGGCGCAACCGCTCCAACACGCTGCCGAGTTGTTGTGCCTCCTTGCCGAAGCCCACAGCCGAGGCGGTCCCCTCGGGCCATGCGTAAGCACGCTTGTAGTCCTCCATCGGCCTGCCTTCGATGAGGAGCCCCCTTCGGTCGACGACCGCGACGGCCCTGACGGCGGCCTCCGGCTCGGCCCCTGCTGCCGAGATGGCGTGTCTGAGCTGCCTGGCAATGCCGATCCCTGCAGCTCCCGCCCCGACGATCACGATGCGCTGATCCTGCAGCTTGACCCCGGTGGCCCTGCAGTAGGCGAGAACACCGGCCAACGTGACGGCCCCCGTACCCTGGATGTCGTCGTTGAACGAAGGCAACCGGTGACGGTAACGCTCGAGGAGCGTGAACGCGTTGGCCTTCTTGAAGTCCTCCCACTGCAGCAACGATCCGGGGAACCGCTCTACGACCGCGTCGACGAACTCCGATACCAACCGCTCGTAGGCCTCACCGCGCAGGCGGGGCCTGCGGTATCCGACGTACAGCTCGTCCGCCAGCAGCTCCTCGTTGTCAGTTCCGACGTCGAGGCTGACCGGCAGCGTGAAGGCGGGATGGATCCCAGCCGCCACCGTGTACAGGTTGAGCTTCCCTATCGGAATGACCATGCCTCCAGCACCCTGATCCCCGAGGCCAAGGATCCGTTCGTTGTCGGTGACGACGATCAACTTCACGTCGTCGCTGCGGACGTGTCCCAGCACCTCATGGATCCGTCCTGCATGGTCTGGTGTGATCCAGAGCCCCCTCCCGCGCCGAAAGATGTGGCTGAACCGAACGGCCGCCTCCCCCACCGTCGGTGTGTACACGATGGGGAGGAGCTCCTCGAGATGCTCGGAGAGGACCTGGAAGAACAGGGTCTCGTTCCTGTCCTGGAGGGCAGCCATGCCTATGTACCTCTCGAGCGCACTGTCTCCCTTTCGGAGCATGTGCTCGTAGGCGCGGCGCACTTGCTGCGACCTGGTGGTCACACCCCGCGGAAGGAGGCCCTCCAGACCGAAGAGCTCGCGTTCGGTGTGCGTGAAGGCCGTTCCCTTGTTGAGGAGGGCGTCGCTCAACAGGTCGTGGCCGCGCTTGCGCACTTCGACGGCAAGCGACCCATCCGCGCCCTGCTCGAACGAGTACTTCACATATCAAGGATGCGAAGGTCCCCAGGCCAGGGATAGGGCCGGAGGTCATGGGCTATCTGAAGTCGCGCCCCCGTACCTCGAGGACCGGTAGCTGCTCGAAGCGGCGTGCGACCAGGTTGGTCACGCCGTCTTTGAACTCCAAGGTCCCGCCGATCACCAGCCCGGATGCTCGACGGGCGATCTCCTTCTGTGCGTTCCATACCTCGGGGAGGACCACGACGTTCAACAGACCTGTCTCATCCTCCACATTGAAGAAGATGACCCCTCTCGCTGTTCCGGGACGTTGCCTGTGGGTCACCACTCCTCCGATGAGAGCCCGGATGCCGTTCCTGCGCAGTGCCGTTGCCTCGGCGATCGTCAGGCATCCCATCTCGGACAGCTCGTGCCGAACGAAGGAGATCGGATGCTGATTCGAGACGCCCGTTGCCCACAGATCCGCCTTGGCCTCCTCCCATGCGGTCATCCGCGGCAACTCAGGGGCCTCGGATCCCGGGGAGAGCGCAAGCCGACCAGGGCCGATCTCAGCCAGCGCACCGGCTGCCCACAGTCCTTCTCTCCTACCGAGGCCGACGCTGCTCAACGCTCCTGACGCGGCGAGCCCTTCCAACGCGTCGACAGCAAGGCCAGTTCGCGACGCCAGGTCCTCGGGGCTTCGAAAGGGGCCGCCGATATGCCTGGCCACCTCGATGCGGCCTATCTCCGTCTCGCCGAGATTGCGGACGTACCTGAGCCCCGTCCTGAGGGCGACCGAGGGTCGGATGGCATCCTCCACAGGACCCCTCCCGCGGCGCCACTGTCTCCCGAAGCAGGAGACGATGTCTTCTGGGTCGGCATCCATGAACTCGACCGTGCAGTCGTGCAGCGAGCTGTTCACGTCAGGAAAGAGCACGACGACGCCATGACGCGACGCGTCCTGGACGAGGGAATTCGGAGAGTAGAACCCCATCGGCTGGGCATTGAGTAGCCCCGCCAGGAACTCGGTCGGCCAGTGATGGCGGAGCCACGCAGACATGTACACGATGTAGGCGAAGCTGACGGAATGACTCTCCGGAAACCCGAAGGACGCGAAGCCCTGCAGCTTCTCCCAGATCTCGTCAGCTGCCCTCCCCTCCACCCCATTGCGCGCCATGCCCGCATACACCTCGGCGCGAAGTCGCTCCATCGCCTCGGTGCTGCGTTTGTGGGTCATCGCCTGCCTGAGGCGATCAGATTGGCCTCCGTCGAAGCCCGCACACACACGTGCCAGCTCCATCAGCTGTTCCTGAAAGACGGGTACCCCGAGCGTCTTGCGGAGAATGGGCTCGGCAGCAGGATGGGGATAGCGGACTGGTTCCTCCCCGTTACGCCTCCGCAGGTACGGATGGACTGACTGGCCTTGGATGGGGCCAGGCCTGATCAGAGCGACCTCCACAGCCAGGTCGTAGAAGGTCTTGGGCTTCATGCGGGGCAAGGTGGCCATCTGAGCACGGGACTCGACCTGGAAGAGCCCCACCGTGTCGGCATTGGTCAGCGTCTCGTAGATGACAGGCTCTTGAGGGATCTTCGCCAGGTCGACGTCGACGCCATGGACATCTGAGATCGTGTCGACTGCCAGGTGCAGCGCATTCAACATCCCCAGACCGAGCAGATCGAACTTGACGATGCCCATGGCAGAACAATCGTCCTTGTCCCACTGGATCACCGATCGACCCTCCATGCGTCCCCATTCGAGGGGCACGACCCTCCAGAGAGGGCGGTCGGAGATCACGACCCCTCCCGAGTGGATACCGAGATGCCTGGGAAACCCGTCGAGCCGTTTGCAGACGTCGTAGATCAGATCGGCCGTCATCCCTTCGGGCAGTGGAGCCTCGAGGCGTAGATCGGCTGGTTGCCGAGTATCCACATAACGGGAGAGCCCATCTACCTGAGCCTGAGTGAACCCGAACGCCTTGGCGACGTCCCGCAGCACCGACCGGGCCCGGTAGGTGATGACGTTGGCCACCATGGCGGCCTTCTCCCTCCCGTAGCGTCGATAGCAGTACTGGATGACCTCCTCCCTCCGATCTGCTTCGAGATCCACGTCGATGTCGGGGGGCCTGCCCCGCTCCTCGGAGAGGAATCGCTCGAAGGGAAGACCCAGCTTGATGGGATCGACGCGGGTCAACCCCAGACAGCGGCACACGGCCGAGTCGGCACCCGAACCACGGATCTGGCAATAGATGTCCTGGGATCTGGCAAACGCCACGAGATCCCAGACCACCAAGAAGTAGCCAGGAAAGCCCAGCTTGGAGATGATGTCGAGCTCGTAGTCGAGCCTCGTCTTGGCTGCCGGCTCGATCCCGCCTTTTCCATCCCCATAGACATCCCTCGCTCCCTCGAAGGTGAGGTGACGCAGATACGCCATCTCGCTTCGGAAGTGCCCAGGCATGGGAAAGTCGGGCAATCTGGGTGCCACCAGATCGAGGTCGAACGACAGGGCAGCGCCGACCTCGGCTGCGAGAGCGACAGAACCCTGGTATCGGCTGAAGCGTGCCTCCATCTCCGAGACCGGTTTGAGGTAGCGACGGTCCGTCGCAGGACGGAATCCATCATGCGACGTGAGCGTCCGCCGACCGGCGATGGCGGCCAGCACCTCGGAGAGGTCGGCCTGGTGTCTCGTGTGGTAGTGAACGTTGTTGGTGGCAACCGCGGGGATCCCGAGACGGCCAGCAACCTCCCAGAGAAGATCGTTGCGCTGATCGTCTTCAGGCATCCGGTGATCCCACAGCTCGATGTGGAGACGCCTTCCGAAGATCTCCCTCAGTTTGGCCGCGGCTGTCATCGTCCCCGTCAGATCACCTCTTCCTGCCGCGCGTGGGACAGCTCCCTGCCAGCAGGCGGTGAGAGCGACCACGTCCTCACAAGAAGCGGTCTCCGCCAGGTCATCCCAGCTGTAGGCGGGGCGATCCTTCACCCCTCTGAACTGAGCCCGTGACACGAGTCTTCCGAGGGCGGCATACCCCTCGGGAGAGGACGCCAGCAACACGAGGTGATCGGTCGGCGGCTTCCTCAGTGGTTTCGAGCCGTGCATGCGCCGCCTTCGACCTCTGCGGGACGGTGCCACTGTCGGCTCCTGGTGCAGCGCCCAGGCGACCTGGATGGGGTCCTCACCTGAGGACTCGATCGAGTCGTGAACGCCTACCTCGACGCCGTAGTGAATCCCGCGCGCTATGCGCGCGATGCAGCA
>CAZKJJ010000031.1:0-13658 GCA_964553055.1 uncultured Acidimicrobiia bacterium | reverse complement strand
GACTCCAACAGCCCTTCGTCTCGCGGAAAGATCCCCGGCTCGACCAGCCGCGGGATCAGCTCAGACCAACCCCGAAATTCGTGTTGGGCCCTGCGCAGGTAAGGGATCGCCTCGTCGAGGCGTCCGTTGGCGGCGAGCGTGATACCCGTCCAGAAAGCGGCCTCTCCGCCTGTGGCCTCGTCGGAGGCCAGGGCCGCTCCACGGCGATAGGCACTCAGGGCCGCCTCGAGATCACCCTCCGCCATGTGGTCGTCTCCCCGTTCCAGCTCGAGGTAGATCCTGCGCAGTCCGATCAGCCTTCGTAGCTCGAGGAGCGGGTCGGCATGGTCCTCGACTCTGAGGTCGACGATTGCGGCGGACGACTCCGGCTCGACGACCACCATCGCCGCGGACTGCATGCCGCGGATGTCCCCACCTTCCGCCTGCCCCGCCTCGAGAGCTTGCATGAGACGCTCGGCGAGGTCACCTTCGGCTTCCTCGTAGGCGGTAGCCAGGGCCCCCCACACGGTCGCTCGCTCCATGAGGTTCGCCTGGGTGGAGAAGCTCTCACCCACGTGGTGCCCGGCCTCTTGGATACAGCTCTCTCCGGTGTGGGCGGCGACCGCCCCTGTCTCGTCGACGATCGCTATCTGTCTGAAGGGCTCTTCCGTGTCCCCGTCGAGGAGCTCTGCCAGAGCCTCGTCGGCCCCTGCGCCAGACCTCAGCAACTCCAGCGCTCGGGGACCGTGCGACGGGTTGGGAACCGACTGGATCGCCACCGCCCCTGCCCCCGCCCCGACCCAGGGCACGACGCTTCCGACCGAGAACCAGTGGGACTGCACAGCCACACCGAGCGTCCCTGAGCTATCGCGGGCGACGATCGAGTACGTTGCTACCGGCCGCCTCATGCTCTCCGGCTCAGCCCGGCCCCCAGTTCAGCGTGACGGTGGTCTCGCCGTTGACGATCCCGACGCCGACGATCGCTCCCGCGTCATCACGCGAGCCGAGCAGCGTGACGGCTTCGGTCCCTCCGGTCGTGATCTCCTGCTTGGAGACCTCGAAGCCTTGATCGGAGAGGAATTGCCCGTAGAACGCCACGGTGTCCTGGTAGGCGCTCTCCGGTCCGGTGAGCACGCCGCTGTAGGCGGTTCCCTCGGGTGAATCGACCTTGGCCCCCCCGGAGGACGAGAACCCATCGGGAACCGGGAACGGGAACCCGTCAGGCAGGTCGGTCCCGGAGCTGAAGGTGGCCGCCCCCTCCTCGGTCTCCACCTGCATGCTCACGCCGTCGTCCTCCACCTGGATCTCGACGTCGTCGACCCCTTCGGCCTGCTCGGCGATCCGCTCGGCGAGCTCGGTTCCTCCGCAGGCAGCGACGGCCAGCATGACCGCTCCGATCGCGATGACTCTCGGCATTCCCTCCCCTTCAAAGGCGGAGAGCATAGCTCCCGACGTACCCCTTCCCCTCGTCACACCCCTTGGGTAGAATCGAACGCATGTTCGATGAGATCGACGATCTGAAGCGACAGCTCCTCGATGAGGAAGGCACTGTGGCCAAGGCCCGGGCCAGGCAGGTACGGCTCCTGCGCCGTCTCGTCTCCGCCCAGGTGGCGATGCATGACGGCTATGCCAGCACCGAGGACTGGGCCGCCGGCTGGCTGGACGTGGCCCCGGAGACCGCCGCCGCCCTGGTGAAGCTCTCACGCTGGCTAGGCGAGAGAGCTCCCGCCACCGCCGATTTGGACGCCGGGCGGGTGTCCTTCGACCGAGCGGTGGCCGAGACAGGGCTGGTGGCGGCCGGGGCCGCCCCCGATCGGGCGCGGGAGTCCCGGGATCGGGACATCCGGGGCGTCCGCCGTCTCACCGCCAGGCAACGCCTACAGGATCCGGTCGACGAGGCAGAAGCGTTCGCCGATCGGCACCTCGTCCTACAGCCGAACCTCGACGAATCGACCTGGCGCATCCACGGGTCCCTGCCTGGGATCGACGGCCGGATCGTGGAGAAGGCGCTTCACCAACGCGGCGACGAGATGCCCTGTTTCGAGGACGGCAGCAGGCCTTCGGTGACACAGCGCAATGCCGACGCTCTCACCTCACTGTGTCAGGACTCGCTGACCGGGGTCTCCGAGGACGGAGCCGAGAGCGGCGAGCCCCACATCACGGTCTTCGTCGACGCCACCGTGGCCGCAGCGAGCCGCGGCATGAGGGGTATCGAGGTCGAGGGGGGTCCTCCGATCGGAGTGGCGGCCCTGTCCGAGCTGCTCTGCAACGGGCGGATCGACATCACGGCCGCTCAGAACGGAAGGGCGCTGGCCGTCGGCGACAGCCAGGCAGTCGTCCCTCCCCGCCTTCGCCGTTACATCCTGTGGAGGGACGGCGGATGCGTCATCGACGGCTGCTCGAGCCGCTACCGGCTGCAGATCCACCACCTAGTGCCTCGCTTCCGTGGTGGGACCAACCGCGAGGGCAACCTGGTAACCCTCTGCTGGTTCCACCATCACGTCGCCATCCACGGCCACGGCTTCGGGGTCGACTTCACGACCCCGCCCCAACGCAGGCGGCTCATGAAGCGACGGCCCAACCGGGCACCCCCGCCACGGTCGCACTCCCCAGAACCGGCCCCTTGGTAGCCTGGAAGCAGGCTCAGCAAGGGAAGCAGCAGCAATGGCAAACAGAAGAAGCGCGTTCGGCGAACGCACCCTTCAATCCGACACCCCGATCGTTCCGGTAGAGCGACTCCCTGCGGAGGATCGCGGAAGGTTCATCGCGCGCACCTACGGCCACCTGCTCGGCGCCATTGCAGCCTTCACGCTGATCGAGCTGTTCCTGTTCACCAACGGCATCGCCGACGCGATGGCCGAATGGATGCTCAGCATCAGCTGGCTGTTCATCCTGGGCGGCTTCGTGCTTCTCGCCTACGGAGGCAGCCACCTCGCCCACCGCGCCACCAACCCCCAGATCCAGTATGCAGGGCTCGGACTGATGGTGGTCGCGGAGGCGATCATCTTCGTGCCGCTGCTGTGGATCGCCAACGAGGTCGCCCCCGGCACCATCCAGTCGGCCGCGGTCGTGACCGCACTGGGTTTCGTGCTTCTCACCGCCATCGTCTTTCGGACCGGCAAGGACTTCTCGTTCCTGCGGAACCTGTTGATCTGGGGCGGCATCCTGGCGTTTGGGTTGATCGTCGCCGGGTCGCTGTTCGGGTTCGGTCTCGGCTTGGTCTTCGCCGTGGCGATGGTCGGCTTCGCAGGAGCCGCCATCCTCTACGACACCTCGAACATCATCCACTACTTCCCTGCCGACCGCTACGTCGCAGCAAGCCTGGAGCTGTTCTCGTCCGTAATGCTGCTCTTCTGGTACGTTCTCTCGATCTTCCTGCGCTTCACGAGCAGCGACTGACGCGACCGATACGCTCGGGATCCGTGCCCTCGAGCCGGTCCAGTGATCTCCTGTTCGCCTACCCTTGGGCAGCGGCATGAGGCGAACAACCACACCTCTCGCGGCATCTGCGCTGTTGGTCCTGGTCAGCGCGGCCTGCTTCGGCGGAGCCGACCCGACCACGACGCTCGCACCAACGGTGCCAACCACGCAGGCCACGACGACGAGCTCTTCCTCGACCACGTCGACGACCACAGCGACCACGGTCCCCGCAGATGCCGCCCTCACGCCAGACTCCAAGGTCAGCACCATCGGGATGGGTCCCGTCATCGTCGGCATGACGGTCGAGGAGGCAGAGGAGGCAGCGGGCCTCGGCTTCGTCGGTGAGCCAGACCCGGAGGTCAGCGAGACCTGCTACTTCATCACGTCGGAAGTGGACCTCGAGGGAGTCTCGTTCATGGTCCTCGAGGATGCGATCGCCAGAGTCGATATCGATCCGCCCAGCGAGGCGACGACCCGGTCGGGAGCGGGGATCGGAAGCACCGAGCAGGAGCTGGTCGAGCTGTTCGGCGATCAGCTGGAAGAGAACAGCGAGTACGTGATCGACGGTGCCGCCCTCGTGTTCGTCCCAGTCGACGAGATCGACGCCAACTATCGGGTCGTCTTCGAGATGCAGGACGGCGTCGTGGCTTCCTACCGGGCTGGGAGGCTTCCGGGAGTCGGGTTCGCCGAGGGGTGCGTCTGAGGGCTGCCGGGCGGTGCCTTTCATCGACATCGGATCATGACTAGCCCAGCTCGCATGAGAGCCGCCGTCAGCACCAGATACGGCCCGCCGGACGTCGTCCGGATCGAAGAGGTCGACCGGCCTACGGTCGGAGAGGATGAGCTGTTGGTGAAGGTACATGCCAGCACGGTCAACAGGACCGACTGCGGCTACAGGGGAGGCACACCGTTCATCATCAGGGTCTTCGGCGGGTTCCCGCGTCCGAAGGCCGCCATCCTCGGCACCGAGTTCGCAGGAGAGGTCGAGGCAGTCGGGGGCGCCGTGACGTCCTTCGCGGTCGGAGACAGGGTATGCGGCTACTGCGAGGGAACGTTCGGTGCCCACGCCGAGTACATGACCGTAGGCGCCAACCGTCTGATCGCATCGATACCCGAGGACCGCACCTTCGAGGAGGCTGCCCCCAGCACCGAAGGCTCCCACTACGCGCTCAGCTTCTTCCGGAGGGCCAAGATCGAGCCCGGCCAGGACGTCCTCATCAACGGGGCGACGGGGGCCATCGGATCGGCAGCCGTCCAGATCGCCAAGAGCCTGGGCCTCAACGTGACGGCGGTGTGCGGCACCGACCACATGGAACTGGTGACGAGCCTTGGAGCCGACAGGGTCATCGACTACCAGAAGGAGGACTTCACCCAGGACGAGCAACGATACGACCTCGTCGTCGACGCCGTTGGCAAGAGCTCGTTCCGCCGTTGCCGGCGTCTGTTGAAACCGGGCGGCATCTACACATCGTCCGACGTCGGCGTCCTCTGGCACGGACCGATGCTGGCGCTCATCACGCCGTTGTTCAGGGGCAGGAGAGTGATGTTCGTGATTCCCCGCAGGGACCCCGAGGGCGTCAGGTACCTGAAGGGGCTCATCCAGTCGGGAGAGTTCAAGCCGGTCATCGACAGGCAGTATCCACTGGAGGAGATCGTCGAGGCGTATCGCTACGTCGAGACGGGCCAGAAGATCGGCAACGTCGTCATCACCTTCTAGCGGGATCCAGGAGACTCTCAGACGACGGGCCACCGAAGCGGGTTGTGGGTACCACGCTGACAGGGGAGGATTCCCGCATGTTGACGATCCGAAACTTCCGGCGTGATGACCTGGTCTCATGCAGGGAGCTGTGGGTACAGCTGACCGAGTGGCATCGGCAGCTCTACGAGTCCGGCGATATCGGCGGGTCGGAACCGGGCCTGCAGTTCGACGCCCTACTCGCACAGGTTGGGGAGGAAGGAGTGTGGGTGGCGGAGGCAGACGGCCGTGTGGTCGGAATGGTCGGCCTGATCCAAAGGGGCGCTGAAGCCGAGCTGGAGCCCATCGTCGTGGATGAGGCATGGCGTCGCCGTGGCGTGGGCCACAAGCTCGCGGAGGCGGCTGTGTCCGCGGCCAGAGAAGCTGACGTCAGACGCCTCCTGGTCCGTCCGGCAGCCAGGAACCGGCGGGCCATGCGCTTCTTCCACAGCCTCGGTTTCGACATTCTGGGACAGCTCGAGCTGATGATGGGCCTCGCACCGGAGGACGCCAGCCGCTGGCGGTCAGGGGAACTCCTAGCCGACCGTCAGTTCCGCATCTGACGGCGCAGTCGAAGGTGGCAGGCGTGCGCCGGCCCTCGGCCACCCTGATCCCCCGGTCGTCGCTGCCCCTCGGTCGCCCGACAGCGGAGCCACGGGAACGCCGGTCCTCGTGGTGGCCAGGGTCGCTGTCAGGCCAGGGCCGCTTCCAGGTCGGGAGCGAGCGGCGGAATCGAGACCTCACACCGCGGCTCCGAACGCATGGACTGCGTCGCCGCGAGGCCCGCCGCCACCGCGTAACGCGCCGAGACGAGCGACGTCGTCGGCTCGGCCCTGCCCCTGGCGAACGCCGCGAACTCCGAGAGCATGTCCTCGTCCATCCCGCCATGCCCTTCGCCCGACTGTCGCCGATACTCCAGGGGCCTTCCTGGCTTGTCCCGCTCGGTGAAGATGCGGTATCCGCCGTCCAGCCAGTCGATGGAGCCTTCCGTCCCAACCACGATGCCGCCCCGCCGGTGCTGCGGTGAGAAGTGGCACTGCCCGTAGTAGGCCATGGCGCCGCTCCGGAACTCCACGACCATGTGGCTCATGTCCTCGACGTCCATGTCAGGATTGAACCCCGACTGAGTGAGCGGCGGATAGTGCTCGCTCTTCCAGTGCTCCTCGGCATAGAGCCGCTCATCCCTGCCTCGCATGGCGGCCCTGTCGTACACCGTCAGCGACCCCATGGCCATGGCACTGGCGGGCCAGGCGCCGAGCATCCATTGGATGATGTCGAGGTCGTGCGCGCCCTTCTGCAGCAGCAGACTCCCCACGTTCCTCCGCTCGGCGTGCCAGTCACGGAAGTAGGCGTCCCCGCCGTAGGAGACCGTATGTGGCCAGGACACCCACAGCGGTTCACCGATGCGCCCCGCTGACACCGCGGACTGGGCTGCCTGGAACGGAGCCCAGTGTCGCATGTTGTGTCCGATGTAGAGCTTCCCATCCGTCTCACGAACGGCGCGCAGGATCGCATCGCAGTCCTCGACCGTGGTGGCGAGCGGCTTCTCCAAGAACACCGTCTTCCCTGCACGAAGGGCCGCCACCGCAGCCTCCGCGTGGACGTATTCGGGCGTCGCGATCAAAACGACTTCGGCGTCGCCTCCGATGACCTTCTCTACGTCATCACTGACACCGACTCTCCCGTCGAGCCAGCTGTCACTCCCTGCCTGTTGGAGCCGGTATGGGTCCGTGTCGGCGACTTCGACCACGCGGAGGCCGAGCCGATGCTTGTCGGCCAAGTAGAGCAGCATCCTGCCCCGGAACCCATATCCGACGACTCCGACCGCCAAGCGCCGCGCCATTCCGTCTCCCCCTTTCCTGTTCTTCGGCCATTCTGCCTGCCCAACGGGGTCTACTGGACTGCTGGTGGGGCCAATCGCCATCCCAATCCCAGCGGTTGCGGCTTGGCCGATGTGAAAGCCACCTCTGCCTTTTCGTCTCGTCGAGTCGATTCGCCACTGACGGTGAAAACCGTCAAGTCGCCGTCCCGGCGCGCCGATTCGAAGGATGCCTCTGCAATGGGCGGGATAGCGAAAGGACACCGGAACATGAGCCGACGTACCATCGTGGTGTTAGCGGTCGTTGCGGCAATGGCCGTCACGCCCGCAGCATTCGCCGCGGGTCTTATCTTCGACGACGTCCCCGAGAACCACATCTTCGCCGATTCGATCTCCTGGGCCAAAGACAACGGAATCGTCTTCGGCTACGGTGATGGCAACTTCGGACCTGCGGACTTCATGCCCCGAGGACAGCTCACAGCGGTCCTCAAGCGCTATCACGACAATGTGGCGAGCGAACTCGAAGGCACGGAAGGACCTCAAGGGCCCCAAGGTGAACAGGGACCTCAGGGTGAACAGGGACCCCAAGGACCCCAGGGTGAGCAAGGTCTCCAGGGACCCCAGGGTGAACAAGGACCCCAGGGTGAGCAAGGTCTCCAGGGACCCCAGGGTGAACAGGGACCGGCCGGCCCGGTTGGTGGCGTCGAAAGCATCTACACCGTCGCCGTGGATTTCACCGTTGCGCCAGGTGGGACGGCCACGTGCTCGGCAGGTGACGTCGCTCTCGGGGGCGGCTGGAGCACAACCGACACCGGCAACTTCAACGTCGTCGGATCCTATCCGACCGCCGGGGGGGACGGATGGACAGTCGAGTTGTCCCAGGACAAGGACGGAACTGTCTACGTCCGCTGCGCCGACGTCACAGCCTGAAACCGCGCAGGAACATCCCGAAGCATTCAGGTTCGACGTTGCTGAACTGAGCGGGGTGTCCATCGACGAATACACCAGCTTGGAAGCTGCCGCCTGGTGACGGGCGGCAGCCCCGACAACGAGGCCGTCCGCCTGTTCTGTGGGACCCTCGACAAGCACCTGGCGAGGTCCGGTTCGGAGGTCTGTTGCGAGGTCTTCGCCGACTTTCACCTCGCCAACTCTATGAAGCTGACCTGTGCCGAGGTGTCCGCAAGGTATCCGCGAGAGACCCGCAAAGGCTGTCACTCGGCAGTGGGCTCTCAGGAGGGGCCGGCGGGGACCGGCGGGCCTTGCTCGCGTAAGCTGTCTGTCGCCGCTGTTGACAACCAGTTCCCTGTTCCCTGGAAGGGATACTCACTGGTCGGCGGCTAGGAGCTCCGGGAGCCCTGAGACGTCAGGGTCGGCGGGAGCTCCGCCTTCTCGGGACGGCGTAGGTTCGGTTCCCTCTACCCGAGGAGTGGTTACTGATGACCTTCAAGATCACTATTTCGACCCGCACCGCTCTGGTACTGCTAATCCTGGCAGTGCTGGCCATCCCGGCTACCGCCTACGGCACCCATATCTTCGCTGATGTGTCGGACAGCAACGTCCATGCCGAAGGCATCGAATTCATGAAGAACAGTGGCGTGTCGATCGGCTGCCAAGACGGGACCGTCTACTGCCCGGGCGATCCGGTCACGAGAGCGCAGATGGGAACGTTCATGTACCGGCTGTCAGGTAATGACCCGGCCACCGCACCGAGTGTGAATGCGGATCGGGTGGACGGCAGGAACGCCAACCAGCTGGTGCGGGTGGCCTACGACACGGCGGATGACGACGCCCTGGTGGGGGTTAGTGGGACGGCTCTTACCACCACCATTGACGCTCCTAGCGCCGGCTTTCTTCTGATCAGCGCCTCTTCCGATCTGACCGGGACTGCTTGGGGCTCCGTCTACTGTCAGATCGTGGTCAACGACTCCGTTCTAGATCACTCACGCCGAACGAACACCCTGGAATTCGTTGACGACGATAACTGTGCCACTGACGGCATCTACTTGGTGCTAGCCGGCGGCACCTTCACGGTGGACTTCGACTTCGAGTTGGGAGGTATTGCGGCCACCACCACGGTCGACGAGGCAACACTGACAGTGCTGTTCGTGCCCTTTGGCAGTGACGGCTCGGTGCCCACGGCTCCCGTCATACCCTTCGGTGAAGCGGCCGAGGACGCAAGCGGATAGGAGACACTCGGCTGCCGCCCCTGTTCTGGGCAGGTGACAACCCCACGGTCCAAGGTCGCCGCGGACACCGCTTTTGTTCGGGGCGTAGGTTCAGGCCCTGCCCGAAAGGAGGGGCTCGTGACGTTCCGTATCACCATTTCGACTCGCACCGCGCTGGTGCTGCTGGTACTGGCGGTGCTGGCCATTCCGGCCACCGCCTACGCCACCCATGTGTTCGCTGACGTGTCCGACAGCAGTGTTCATGCCGAAGGCATCGAGTTCATGAAAGACAGTGGCGTGTCGATCGGCTGCCAGGACGGAACCGTCTACTGCCCCCACGACTTCGTGACCAGAGCCCAGATGGGCACGTTCATGTATCGGCTGTCAGGCAACGACCCGGCCACCGCACCCAGCGTGGTTGCCAGTGGGCTTGACGGCCTGCTCTTCCAATCAGTGACCAGCAACGGAAACCTCTACGGAAAGGGCAATGCGCTATCGACAACCCGGGTCTCACCCGGCCACTACGAGGTCACATTCGACAGAAGCGTCGTCGGTTGCACCGGTGTCGCATCTGCCGGAGTATCCGGCCTCGTAGCAGGGAGCGTGGATCACGCGACGTTCTTGGTCAACATGGGTACGAACGTGTTCCCCACGCCTGCAGACACCGTGACGGTAAGCTCCTTCAGCCCCAATGACGCCATTGGGCTCATCGACACCGGCTTCCATCTCATCGTCATCTGCCCCTAGACGGATCTAGGGCCTCAGGCTGCGGCGCTACTCCCCTGCGCCACGCAGAAGTGATATCTAGGTTCGGTCTCCTCCACCGAGGAGGGAGTTCCGGATGATTCGCATCACCATTTCGACTCGTACCGCTCTGGTGCTGCTGGTGTTGGCGGTGGTTGCCATCCCGGCCACCGCCTACGCCACCCATGTCTTCGGGGACGTGTCGGACAGCAGCGTGCACGCCGAAGGTATCGAGTTCATGAAGAACAGTGGCGTGTCGATCGGCTGTCAGGACGGGACCGTCTACTGCCCAGACGATTTCGTGACGAGGGCCCAGATGGGCACCTTTATGGACCGGCTGGCAAATGACTTTCTCTACAGGCGCGACCATGTCTGGTCGGCACGGGTCGCAGGCTTCGGCGCGAAGGGGAGTACAGGTCCGTACACCGTTGTCAAGGTCGGAACTGGCCGCTACGTCGTCAAATTTGATGTGGCGTCCCTCGGGCTTCCAGATTCCACCGGCTACACCGCAGTCGCGACCACCCATTGCGCCGGCTTCACAGCCAGGGTCTCTGCAGGAAGTGGGGGTTCCAGCATTGAAGGCAAATGGGTCTCGGTGGGTCCCAACGTCTGGACGTACAACTCGGCTGGCACACCAGCAGATTGCGGCTTCTCTCTCTTGTTCAGATTCGACGACCCGGACAGCTAGGCCTAGACGAGACCCACCGGCTTCCTGGGGATTCGTCGGTGGAGGTAACGGGATTTGAACCCGTGGCCTCTTGCATGCCATGCAAGCGCTCTGCCAGGCTGAGCTATACCCCCGAGGTCAACGAGGATACCAGTCGCTCAGATCTCCCCCACGGCGGCCGGGTAGTCGATGCGGGGGGCATCGCCCCAGAGCCGCTCCAGCTCGTAGTACCCCCGAACCTCGGGCTGGAACAGGTGGACGACGACGTCGCCGTAGTCGAGTAACACCCATCTGGCGTCCCGCAGGCCCTCGGTTCGCAGCGGTCGCCTGCCTTCCTCGGCGAGGCGGTGGATAACCTCTTCTGCCAGTGTCTTGACCCTCCTGTCCGTCCTGCCGGTCGCGATCAGGAACAGGTCGCAGATCCAGAGGAGCTCGGACACATCGAGCACGACGACGTCCTCGCCCATCTTGTCGTCGATCGCGGCTGCTGCGAGCTCGGCAAGGCGGCGACTCTCCGGATGGTCAGCTATGGCCCTTCAGAGCTCCCAGAAGGCAGGTCACCGCCCACGATGATAGTGACGTCCACAACGCCGCTGGGCTGGCGTTGCTCCACTTCGACATCCCCGAGGCCAAGCAGCCGCTGGATCTGGAGGGCGCTGTTCTGATGCTCACGACCCTGGGCGATGATCCTGCTGGTCTCGTACGTGAACTGGTCTGCGTTGTCGGTGTGGACCACCCAGAAGCCGTCCGTGATGAGGCTCTCAGCGACCAGGCTCGTCGTCCCAACCAGGCCGTTGCCGTTGAGCACCTCCACCCTGACACGCGGGTTGGCTCCGATCCGCAGGTACGGGAGCTGCACCGAGGCGATCGCCTCAACGCTCTCGGCTGGCAGGTCGTAGAGCTCGACCTCCCCGCCAGGCCGCTCGACGGAGGACACCGTCGCTGCCACCACCTGGTGCTCAGGGTCCGAGATCGCGCCCCGCAGTGCTTCGCCGACCGAGTCGACGTCACCGGTCGCTCCATCGAGGAGCCGATCAGCGATCGCTGGGTCGGTCGCCGCAGCGGCGATCACCGCCTCCCACACCGCTCCCTGTCTCACCAGCCATGCCAGCTGATCGGAGGCTCCCTGCTCCGTGAGCAGCCGCGCCATCTCCTCCTGAGTGCGGCTCGCCCGCCCCTCAGCAGCGACGACCACCTGACTCGTGCCGTCCTGGACGACGAGCGGGTTGGGGAGATCGACCTCGAGGGGCGCGCCCACCGCCCTGGCGAACTGGTCTGCGCTGACCACGACCGCGCCGTCGATGCGGGAACCCAACAGGTTCATGACGGTGGATGCGGCCAGCTCAGCGCCTCCGAAGCGCGTCATGTTGCCGAGCGTGGACTCGCCGTAGCCGGGGAGGGTGGCGAGAAGCGCAGGAGGAAACAGGATCACCTCGGAGACGAACTCATCGTGGCTGCCGAATACGCCGATGGATGCGGCCTCCCCCTCTGGCCCCGTCACGACGAAGACTGCAGAAGCTCCCTCCGCTGTCTGTCCGGCGGCTGGTGCCCGCGGCTCCTCGTCCTGCGAGCTGAGAACGATGAAGGAGGCGACGACCGCAGCTGCCACGATCAGCAAGGCAGCGATCCCTGCCAGCAGGATCCTGCGGGCGGCACGCCGCGAGGTCGCTTGGCGGGCTGCCCTGTGGAGCTCCCGCGGCGTCCTGTCCGTCACATCGACGGCACCCGTGGCGCGCCGCCGACCAGAAGACGGCATCAGGGAAACGCCGCGGCGGCGCTTGGGACGGCGATGCCGAGGGTCAGCCATAGAGCCGCTGCTCCACGACGTACCGCCACACCGGATCGGGGGTCATGAACCTGATCGAGCGCCCTGACTGCAACCTCGCCCGCAGATCTGACCCGCTCAGCGCCACCTCTGGCATGTCCAGCCACGCTGCCTCACCGGGGAGCACCTCCGACAGGTCATCCGGCTTCACTCCACCCCTCGGGGCGACCGCCAACGACGTCCTGGCTGCGATCTCCTCCCAGCGACGCCACGTTCGGAACGTCAAGGCAGAGTCGGCTCCTATCACCAGGGTCAAATGGTCATTCCCCTCGGCGAGCTCCTCGAGCGTCTCGATGGTGTAGGTGGGTCCCTTCCTTCTCAGCTCCCGGTCGTCGACGTCGAAGTAATCGACACCCGCGACGGCGCGGTGGATCATCTCGAGCCTGTGGTGACCGTCCGCGACCACGCGGCCTGCCTTCTGCCAAGGGCTTCCGGTCGGGAAGTAGCTCACCACGTCGAGCTCCAGGTCCCGGTACGCCGCCTCGCCTGCCAGGAGGTGGCCGAAGTGGGGTGGATCGAAGGTCCCGCCCAGGATGCCCCGACGCACGGCCCGCAGCATAGGCGCCGCGGTTTCCGTACAACGGAGCGAGCCGCAGCGCCTCGGCAGGGAACGTGTCGCGGCATCCGAGGTAGCGTCTCGGGTCCACCTAGCGGCTTCCGACCCTCACCGAGAAGTGCAGCCCTCCATGGGACGTGCCTGCCGTGCCCACCACGGCTCCGCGCCCGACATGCTGTCCTGCGAAGACGATGCGAGTGGCGAGATACGAGTAGCTGGTGCGAAGACCCCCGCCGTGCTCGACGGTCACCGTCGAATTGCCAACCACGTTGCCGCTGAAGCTGACCCGCCCTGAGGCCGAGGCCGTGACCTGCGTCCCGGCAGGAGCCGAGAAGTCGACGCCCCAGTGGCCTGCGTAGCGGCCCACCGGCGCGAAGCCGGAGACGATCGGTCCTTGCACCGGATAGGAAAGACCAAGGCAGGCGAGAGCGGCGATCAAGGGAACGAGCGATACCATGGGCACTCCCTTCCCCTCCCCTTCGCGGGCCCGCAGGAGATCACCGTATCGGGGCCGTGCAACCGATTGAAGGGGGCCGTTTTCGGTTGCCGGCCAGGCCAGCGATACTGAGGCCGTGGCCACGATCGGGCTGATGGGCTTCGGGAGGATCGGAAGGAACGTCTTCCGCCAGCTCCACGGACGGACCGACCTCGAAGTGGCGGCCATCTGCGACATCGCAGACGCCGAGGGCCTCACCTACCTGCTTCGGTACGACTCGTTCCTTGGCCGCTTTCCAGGCAACGTGCGCCT
>CAZKJJ010000030.1:0-13681 GCA_964553055.1 uncultured Acidimicrobiia bacterium | reverse complement strand
GGCACGACCCATCGCGTCGCTCGAGGAGCTGCTGGCTGTCTCAGACTCGGCTTGGGGGGATCTGGATCCTGCCTCGCTGCTCGCCGCAGCAGACGCGCATCCCAGGATCGGCGAGCAGTTCGGCGAAGGGGACTCGCAGAGCCGGTTCCGTCTGTGGTCGGCTCGGGAGCAGGCAGGGGTGGGTGGGGCTGAGGCCCAGACCATCAGGAAGTTGAGGGACGGGCAGCAGGCCTACGAGCATCAGTTCGGGCATCGGTTCGTCGTTGCTGCGAGCGGCAAGTCGGCAGCCGAGATCCTCGCGGTCCTCGAAGACCGACTGGCCAACGATGCTGCTACCGAAGAGCGGATCACGGGGGAGGAGCTCGGCACGATAACCAGAGCGAGGATCCGACAGATGATGGGAGACCGTGCCGAGTGAAGGGAGTCAGCACCCACGTGCTCGACACGGCCACGGGAGGCCCTGCTTCAGGGATCGAAGTGGTCCTGGAGCGCAAGACGGAGGCGGGTTGGGAGGTCGTCGGCAGACGTATCACGGGAGCAGATGGCAGGGCATCCGACTTTCAGGAGGGAATGTTGGCCTCAGGGTCCTACCGCCTCGTCTTCAGAACAGGCAGCTATCACGAGGGAAAGGGCCTCGAGGCATTCTTCCCCGAGGTCTTGGTGGCGTTCGACGTGCGAGACGCCTTGGAGGACTACCACGTTCCACTGCTCCTGAGCCCCTTCGGCTACTCGACCTACAGAGGCTCCTGATCCTCGATCGTTGACGCGCGCAGGAGGACAGCGAACATGGACCCCTCATGACGGGCAAACAACTCGACCGCGACCTCGGTCTCTACGCAGTGTTCACCGTGAGCATCGGCGGGATGATCGGGTCAGGCCTGTTCGTTCTGCCCGGCCTGGCCTTCGAGATAGCGGGTCCCTCCCTCATCCTCGCCTACTTCCTGGCAGGACTGCTGGTACTCCCAGCCGCCTTCAGCAAGACGGAGATGGCGACCGCCATGCCCCACGCAGGCGGGACCTACCTGTACGTCGATCGGGCGATGGGACCGCTCATGGGCACGCTGACCGGATTCGGCGTCTGGTTCTCGCTGGTGTTCAAGTCGGCGTTCGCCCTGGTCGGCCTCGGCGCCTACTTGGCGCTGCTCGCGCCCGGGATCTCAGGCAAGACGGTGGCACTGGCATTGGGTGCGGTGCTGATCCTGGTCAACATCCTCGGCGTCAAGCAGACGACCAGGTTGCAGGCCCTCGTCGTGACAGCCGTCATGGCGGTCCTCGTTCTGTTCGTCGGCTTGGGAAGCACCCACGTCCAGAGCGTCCGTTACGAGCCGTTTCTCCCCTTCGGAGCAGGCGGCCTCGTGGAGGCCGCCGCCATCGTGTTCGTCTCGTACGCAGGCGTCACGAAGGTCGCCTCCATCGCCGAGGAGGTCCGTCAGCCGGGGAAGAACCTACCGGTGGGGATCCTCAGCAGCATGGGGCTCATGCTCGTCCTCTATCCGCTCATCGTCTTCGTGATCGTTGGCGTGACTCCTGCGGCTGATCTGGCAGGTGACGTCACGCCGGTTGCCACCGCTGCCGACAGGTTCCTAGGGAGCACAGGGCACACGATCGTGGCCATCGCCGCCGTACTGGCGCTCGTCGGAATGTCGAACGCCGGGATCCTGGCGTCCTCCCGGTATCCGTTCGCCATGGCCAGGAACTCGTTGGCGCCTGCCCAGCTCGAACGGGTAGGTCGCTCCACGGGCACGCCCATCACCTCCATCGCCGTCACCGGGGGGGTGATGCTGCTGCTGATCGCCTTCGTTCCGATCTTGGAGCTCGCCAAGTTCGGCAGCGCCTTTCAGCTGCTGGTGTTCGCGTTGGTCAACCTGGCCTTGATCGCGTTTCGTGAGAGCGGCCTCGAGTGGTACAGACCTGGGTTCCGTTCGCCCTTCTACCCCTGGGTACAGCTGGTGGGCGTGCTCGGCTCGCTGTTCCTCGTCACCACCATGGGGTGGGTGCCACTCGTGGGGACCGTCGTCATCACCGTGGGCGGTGTGCTGTGGTACCGCGCCTTTGGGAGAACGAGAGCGAACCGCGAGAGCGCCACGGTGGAGGCACTGAGGCTGCGGTCCGCCAACAGGCTGGTCGCGATGACCGAGAACGAGCTCAGAGACGAGGGCAAGCGCCATGTGCTCATTCCGGTGACGAGAGACACGCCTCCTGAGACGCAGCGGCAGCTCGTCAGCCTCGCTGCTCGTTTCGCACGAGGTGAGGGGGGTCGAATCCAGGTGATGAGGTTCGAGCAGGTACCCGAGCAGATGAGCCTCGAGGCTGCCGCAGCAAGGAAGACCGACGAGGAGGAGCTCTTCGAGCACCGGGTCGACCTGTACGCGCAGGAGTTCGGGGCCCGGGCACGGATCGGCGAGATCGTGAGCCACAACAGAAGGCACGCCATCCTTCACTACATCGAGGAACAGGAGGTCGATCTGGTGCTGGGCTCCATGCCGGATGAGCGGTCGATAACGGCGAGGCTGTTCACGGACGATGTCCGCTGGCTCCAGGAGCACGCACCTTGCGACACGGCGTTCCTCCAGCACGGCCCGCTCCGGGCGATACGCCGCATAGCGATCATGGGCTCGGGCGGACCGTACGACATCTTGAAGATCAGCCTTGCCAACAGGATCGCGGTTGCCACCGAGGCAGAGATCAGGTTCGTTCACATCCTGGGCGACGAGGCACCTGAAGGCCAGCTCGAGTCCGTTCGCCAGTACCACGCCCAGCTGGACGAGCTGTGCGAGGTCGCCACCTCGAGTGTTGTCCAGAAGGCACCAGAGCTCCTCTCGGCCCTGGAGGAAGCGGCGGACGGTGCTGATCTGGTCGTTCTGGGCGCTGCCGCGCACGGCCTCCGGGTGTTCACGGAGCTGACGGACCGGATCGCAACGAGGATCTCGGGCCCGATCCTGCTCGTGCATGGTGCCACCTCGAGGGAGGGCACCTTCCTCGGCAGGCTGCTCGAGCGCTTCATCTACTGAGCGAGCTGCCTGCCTTCCACGATCGCGGGGAAGGAACGAGTCCTCAATTCGTCGAGCGTGAGCGATGACCGCTGGGTTGCCTCCTCTTCGGACAGGGCTCCGGCGTTGAGAGCCCTGAGGAAGAAGTTCACGAGGCCTTGGCCGGTGGCTGCGTCATCGAACACCTCGCCTACGAGTGTCGCCTTGGCAGCCTGCTCGATGAAGTTCCGTAGTCGTGCCGCAGCGTCCTCCAGGCCTTCTGCGAAGAAGTCGAACACGGCCGCATACCGGGTGACGAGCTGAGCGGGATGGAGATCCCAGCCTTGGTAGAAGCCATGGAGGAGCGAGTGCCGGACGTGGGAGAAGTGCAGCCTCCACGCGGCGTGCACCGCTGCGCGGTTCTCCGCCTCTTGGGTGGCGCGCAGCGAGACATGTCTGTGCAGTGGCACCGGCAACACATTGGTCGAGCCGTCAGACATCCAGAGTCCCGTACCTGCCAGGGCGACCTGCATCACGGCCTTGGCGAAGTCGCACGCGGGGTGGGTCATGGTCTGATAGGCAGCGGTGATGTCGCATGCTGCGGTGTAGTCGTACGTGCCGAAGTGGGCGCCTCTGACTCTTCCCTGGCCCGCTTCGACGAGCCTCCTCACGTTGGCCCTTCCTTCGCGATCGAACACAGCCTGGGTCGTCTCGATCATGATCTCTGTCACCACGGATCCGTGCGGAAGACCGAGAACGGTCTCGAGCCTGTTCAGATACTCGGAGAGCGCTGCCACCTGCTCCGCCGAAGTCGGTTTTGGGAGCGTGACCACGAAGTTCGCCGGAAGGCTGCCTGCCGTCTCCTCGATGAGCCTGCTCAAGAACAGGTCGAGCGTCCTGAACGAACGAGGAGCCAGATCGTTGAGCGGCTTGACACGAATGCCCACGAAGGGGGGCAGCGTGCCCCCTGCGAGGCCGGCGGCGATGGCTGCGGCTGCAGACTCTGCGTGCCCGTCCTCCTCGGAGGGGGGCCTGTGGCCGTACCCGTCTTCGAAGTCGAGCCGGAAGTCCTCGACCGGGTCTCGTTCGAGCTTCTCGACCACTTTGGCGTAGATCGCCTCGGTCCGCCCCACGTCGACGCCCAACGCCTCGGCCAAGGTGGCGGCGGTGGGGGCGTACATCTCGAGGGAGCGAAGGGCGAGCGAGCCGAGGCGCCGAACCGTATCCGGCTTGAAGCGATCCGCTCCCCCATACACTGTGTGAACCGGCTGCCGTTTCCCCGGATCACCTGGATATGCCTGGGCCGTGCGTCGGTTGGCCTGCTTCAGCTCCTCGATCAGGTCATCGGAACGGGCCCGTTTGGGCATCGTCGCACCTCCAGGTCGTGGGAAGCCTACGTGGCCCGTCTAGCGTGGCCGCGGTGAGCACGCTGCTGGTCAGGAACGCGGCCCGCCTCGTCACGATGGACGACGACAGGCGTGAGATCGCGGGCGGATGCGTCTACTCGGAGGACGGGTGGATCACCGCGGTGGGAACCTCCGCTGAGGTCCCGGCGGCGGCTGACGTGATCCTGGACATGACCGACCACATCGTCGCTCCCGGTCTCGTGAACACGCACCATCATCTCTATCAGACGCTCACCAGGGCTGTTCCCGATGCTCAGAACGTGCCCTTGTTCAGCTGGCTCCGCGCCCTCTATCCACTGTGGTCGAGGCTGACTCCTGAGGCGGTCGGTGTCGCGACGCAGGTAGGTCTGATCGAGCTGGCGAGGTCAGGATGCACGACGGCCGCCGATCACCAGTACCTCTTCCCAAACGGGAGCACGCTCGGCGACCAGATCGAAGCTGCATCGGAGGTCGGTCTGAGGTTCCACGCGTCCAGAGGCTCGATGAGCCTCGGCGAGAGCCAGGGAGGACTCCCACCCGATGGGCTGGTTGAGGACGAGGATGCGATCCTCGAGGACTGTGTGACCGTTGTGCGGCGCCATCACGACCCGAGCCCAGGCTCGATGGTGCAGGTCACCCTGGCGCCATGCTCCCCCTTTTCGGTGACCTCGCAGCTGATGCGTAGCTCCGCCGAGCTGGCGAGAGAGCTGGGTGTCGGCCTCCACACCCACCTCGCAGAGACCATCGACGAGGAGTCGTTCTGTCTCGAGCGCTTCGGCCTTCGGCCTGTCGACTACGCGGACTCACTGGGATGGCTCGGTGAGGATGTGTGGTTTGCCCACGCTGTCCACGTCGACCGGAGCGACATCGTGAAGCTCGCCGAGACGAACACCGGTGTCGCCCATTGCCCAACGTCCAACATGCGCCTGGCCTCGGGGCAGGCGCCCTTGGCTGAGTATCTCGCAGCAGGTGTCACCATGGGACTCGGTGTCGACGGCTCAGCCTCCAACGACGGAGGGAGCCTCCTGGCAGAGGCGAGGCAGGCGATGTTGCTGGCAAGGCTTGCCCAGGCGCCACTGTCGGGCGCTGCCGAGGAGTCGCTCGTGTCTGCCAGATCCCTTCTCGAGATCGCCACGAGGGGAGGAGCCGCCGTGCTGGGGAGGAAGGATGTCGGGTCACTCGAAGTCGGCAAGGCCTGCGACTTCTTCTCCGTCTCGTTGGAGAGCGTGGAGTACGCAGGAGCGCAGCACGACCCGGTGGCTGCCCTGCTTCTGGCGACGCCCGTCGGTGCCGATCACACCTATGTGCACGGCTCGCCTGTCGTCGCATCGGGAAACGTGATGACCGTCGACGAGCAGGCGATCGTGACGAGGCACAACAGGCTGGCACGTGAGTTGGCCGCAGAGCCGCGACTAGCTTGACCCGGATCCCATGCAGGCCCATCTGCCAGACACTCTCGAGGAAGCGCTGGCTGTGCTCGCGGATGAACCGTCCGCCACCCTTCTGGCAGGCGGAACCGACGTCATGGTGGATGTCAACTTCGGGAGGCTTCGGCCCCAGAAGGTGATAGCACTGCGCCGCGTCTCTGAGCTTCGGGTATGGGAGGGTGACAAGATCGGCGCAGGGGTCACCTATCGCAGGATGGAGCAGGGGCCCATCCCTGCTCTGGCGCAGCTGGCGCGGACGATCGGTTCCCCTCAGATTCGCAACGCAGGAACTCTCGGAGGGAACCTGGGCACCTGCAGTCCTGCAGGCGACGCCTTGCCCTTCCTGGCGGCGCTCGATGCAGGGGTCGAGTTGGTCTCGGCGGCGAGGGGTTCGCGGGTCGTTCCGTTCGTGGAGTTCATGCAGGGCCCCAAGAGGACTTCACGTGCGCAGGACGAGATCATCACGGGGGTGGAACTGCCACATCAGCTTCCTGACCGCCAGGCCTTCGGGAAGGTGGGGATCCGAAACGCCATGGTCATCGCCATCGTGTCCGCCTGTGTCTTTCGGAAGGACGACGGGACGACCAGGGTCGCGCTCGGGGCCGTCGGGCCAACGATGATCAGACCGATAGAGGCGGAGGAGATGATCTCGGCCGAGAGGCGGCCCTCCGAGGGAGCCCTCCAAGAGTTCGCGAGGCTGGTCTCGACTGCGGTCCAACCGATCAGCGATCACCGTTCGACGGAGGCCTACCGGCGCCATGCCTCGGGCGTGCTCACCAGAAGGCTGGTCGAGAGGTGCCTGAGATGACCGTGCTCCGTGTCAACGGCGAGCCTCGCGACGTGGTCCTGCACGGGTCCGAGAGCCTGCTGTTCGCCCTCAGGGAGCGCCTCGGTCTGCCAGGCGCCAAGAACGCCTGCGAGCAAGGGGAGTGTGGCTCGTGCTCGGTGTTGATGGACGGCGAGCTGGTGTGCTCATGCCTCGTGATGGCCGCAGACGCGGAGGGATCCGACATCGTCACGGTCGAGGGCTTGGGAACGGGGGACTCGCTGCACCCCGTCCAGGAGGCGATCCTCGGGGCAGGCGGTGTGCAGTGCGGGTTCTGCACCCCTGGGATGGTCGTGACGGCTTTCGACCTGTTCGCGCGGAGCGCTCATCCCACGACAGAGGAGATCAGCGAGGCGCTCTCGGGCAACATCTGCCGGTGCACGGGCTATGGAGCCATCCTCAGGGGTCTCGCGGATCTAGCCATGCGAGAGACATGACGGTTGACCTCAGGAGACGCAGCAGGGTCCAGGGAGGCGTGGGGGCTTCGGTGCCCCGTCCTGACGGCGTCCCCAAGCTGACGGGTCGGTTCGCCTTTGCCCAGGACATGTACGTGGAGAACATGCTGTGGGGAGCCACGGTCAGGAGCCCCCACGCCCGCGCCCGTGTCCTCGGCGTGGACACGGGACCCGCGCTTGCGATGGCAGGAGTGCATGCGGTCCTCACGGCCGAGGACGTTGGAGGACGGCGCGTGTTCGGCCAGGAGGAGCCTGACCAGCCGGTGCTGGCCTGGGAAGAGGTGCGCTTCTGGGGGGAGCCGGTCGCCGTCGTCGCCGCGGATGACCCCGAGCTGGCGGACAGGGCTGCCAGGGCTGTGGCGGTCGACTTCGAGGAGCTGACGCCGCTTGCCGATCCCGAGCGAGCGGAGCGGCTCGGTGAGGTCTACAGGACGATCAGGGTGCGCAGAGGTGCTGAGCATCACGGTGATGTGGTGGTGGAGGGGCTCTATGAGACGGGCTCGACTGATCAGGCCGCACTGGGGACGGAGGCGGGTCTGGCGATCCCCGACGGACAGGGCGGCGTCGACCTGTACGCCACCTCACAGTGGCTGCATGTCGATCATGTCCAGATCGTGGAGAGCCTGGGACTCGGTCCCGATGAGGTGCGATGCCACCCGGCTGGCATGGGCGGTGCATTCGGGTCGAGGGAGGACCTCAACCTGCACATCCACGTCTGCATGCTGGCGCTTCGAACGGGCAGGCCTGTGAAGATGGTCTACAGGAGGGACGAGAGCTTCGTCGGTCACGTCCATAGACATCCTGCGCGGATGTGGTACCGACACGAAGCTGACAGCTCGGGCGAGCTCGTCAGGGTGGAAGCGAAGATCCTCTTGGACGGTGGGGCGTATGCAGCGACGAGCCGAGCGGTCCTGGCGAACGCCACCTACTTCGCGGTGGGCCCGTACCGGTGTCCTTCGGTGCGGGTGGACGGGATCGCAGTGCGTACGAACAACCCTCCTTCCGGTGCTATGCGAGGTTTCGGTGCCGTCCAAGCCTGCTTCGCGTACGAGTCGCAGATGGACCGACTCGCCGCCGAGCTCGGGATGGATCCCATCGACATCCGACTCCTCAATGCGCTTGTACCTGGCGACGAGATCTCGACGACAGGTCAGCTGATCGAGGGCTCGCTCCCGTCACGGGAGGTGCTCGAGAGCCTGCGGGCGATCCCCATCGTGGCGGAGGAGATGCGGGACGAGCCGCTCCTGCTGCCTGGGGGAACGGGGCTCACCACCCGTCCTGAGCACGTCCGCAGGGGCATCGGGTACGGGCTCTCCATCAAGAACCTGGCCTTCTCGGAGGGCTTCGACGACTTCGCGGACGCTCGCGGGGTGCTCACTCCTCTGGGCGTCGAGGTTCACTCCGCGGCCATCGGGGTGGGCCAGGGGCTGGTGACCGTCATAGAGCAGATCGCCCGTTCCGTCCTTGGAATCGATCGGGTCTCGGTCCTGTGGGCGGATACCTCCGCCATCGGCTCTGCCGGATCGACGTCTGCTTCGCGCCAGACGCAGATGACAGGGGGTGCCGTCTACGAGGCGGCGAACGCGGTGCGACGAGAGGTGCTGGAGAGGTTCGAGGGCGATGCGCTGGACGCCGAGGGTGTGTGGCGTGGGGAAGAGCTGGTGGCCTCCCTGGATGAGGTGTGCGCAGACGGCTCAGTCTCCCGCTCTGCGAGGTTCAGACATCCTCCGACGACAGGGCCCGACGAGAACGGCCAGGGTGTCCTACACGCCGACTTCGCCCTGGCAGCGCACAGGGCGATCGTCGATGTCGATGTCGAGTTGGGGCTGGTCAGAGTCGTCAAGGTGGACACCGCCCAAGATGTCGGGAGAGTCCTCAACCCACAGGCTGTGATCGGCCAGCTGGAGGGCGGCATCATGCAGGGGGTTGGCATGGGCATGATGGAGGAGCTGGTCGTCTCGGAGGGCCGCATCCTCAACGACAGCTTCACCGACTATCTGCTCCCGACGACACTCGATGCCCCCGAGGTGGAGGCCGTCCTGATCGAGCAGCCAAGCCATTGGGGACCCTTTGGGGCCAAGGGAGTGGGCGAGCCTCCCGCCATCAGCTCCGTCCCTGCGGTGGTCGCAGCGATCCGGGACGCAACGGGCAAACCCTTGAGCAGGGTCCCCGTCAGACCCGAGGACATCGCCCTCTGAGAGGCGACCCGGCCCGATCCTTGAGACGCCCCTTCGAGGCAGACTTCACGTCCTCGGGAGTGGCTTGAATGATCGAGGCCTCACTCCCCTGGCTCGATCTCGAAGTCCAGGTCACGCCTGGCCCGCGGTGACCGGCACGACGAGCGCCACGCCCCCTCGTTGCGAGCATCGGTCGACGGCGGGACGAGCTCCTACGAGGAGCCGTTGCCCGCTTCCTGCAACACCCGCTTCACCCTTCGTCGCACCGCCGCCAGCGGAGACTCGTCATGCGCAGCTGCCTCAGTCAGGATCGCCAAGACCGCCTGGCCGATCTCGTCGACGCGCGCGTTCCGCTCCTCCTCCGTGGCGTGAAGGAGGGGTCCGAGCGCAATGGCACCTCCCGCGTTGATCACGTAGTCCGGCACATAGAGGATGCCCCGCTTATCGAGTCTGTCCGCGTCCTCAGCCGAGGCGAGCATGTTGTTGGCAGACCCGGCCACTACCCGGCTCTTCAGCAGCGGGATCGTCTCCTCGTTCATGACCCCTCCCACCGCGCAGGGCGAGAAGACGTCACATGGTGTGCCGTACACCCCGGTCGAGTCGATGGACTCTGCTCCCACCGCGTCCGCCACCTCGAAGGCACGCTCGGCCTCGACATCGGCCAGCATCACCCGCGCCCCTTCGGCTACCAGCAGGTGAGCGAGTCTCCGGCCTACGTTCCCTGCCCCCTGGATGACGACGGACACATGTGCCAGGGAGTCCGTTCCGTCAAGGTGCGAGATGGCGGCCCTGATTCCGGAGAGAACCCCGCGGGCCGTATATGGGCTCGGGTCTTGAGCGGGCTGGCCGCCGACGGCGCCGTGGATGTGTGGACTGATTCCCGAGAGAAGCGAGATGTCCTCAGGAGTCGTGCCGAGGTCCTGGCCCGTGTGGAAGACGCCGCCGAGGGAGTTCAGGAGGTTGCCATACGTTCGTAGGAGATCTCTGCGCTCATCGTGGGTGAGGGGACGGCTCAGCGCCAGCACTGCCTTGCCTCCGCCGTAGCCCGCTTCGAGTGCCGCCCACTTGTTCGTCATCCCTCGAGCGAGGCGCATCGCGTCCCTGAGTCCTTCCGCAGGCGTCTGGTACATCTTGAGCCTGGTCCCTCCCAGCGCAGGCCCGAGTGTGTCGTTGTGCAGTGCGATGAAGATCCAGGCGCCTGTCGGTTCGTGAAAGCGGCTCACGATGCCCCAGCCGTCGAATACCTGGATCAACTCCTCGAGCGAATTGTCGCTCACCCCACCTCCTCGCTCCGTCATCCCCATGTTCCCAGGAGTGACACCGGCTCGCACGCCGGACGGATCGTGCGATTCCTACAATGCTGCCCCCACGGAGGTGAACCGGTGCTCTCGATCGCCGTCCTGATCTCAGGCTCAGGCACCAACCTGCAGGCGATCCTGGACGCTGCGGCTGCCGACGCCGACTTCGGCGCACGGGTTGCGGTGGTGCTCTCGGACAGGCCGGACATCCGGGGGCTCCGGAGGGCGCAGGCGGCCGGAGTGCCAACCGAGGTGGTGGCGTGGTCTGATCATCCGGACCGAGCGGCCTTCACGAAGGCCGTCATCGCAGCCGCCGAGGCCTACGGGGTGGAAGCCCTGGTGCTGGCTGGTTTCATGCGCATCCTCAGCAAGGAGGCCATCGACCGCTATCCCAATCGGATCCTCAACATCCATCCTGCGCTGCTGCCGGCCTTCCCCGGCTGTGACAGCGTCGAGCAGGCCCTCCGCCATGGCGTCAAGATGACAGGCGTGACGGTGCACTTCGTCGACGAGGAGGTGGACCACGGGCCGATCATCGCCCAGCGCGCCTTGGCCGTCTCACCCGACGATGACGCCGAGACGCTGCATGCCAGGCTCCAGACCATCGAGCACCGCCTCTACCCTGCCGTGATCAAGGCGCTGGCGCACGGCCGCCTCACGGTCCACGGCCGCCGGGTGAGCTGGTCGTGACGAGACGAAGCGTCACGCGGGCCCTGCTGTCTGTCTGGGACAAGCCGGCGGTCGTCCCCCTTGCCGCCAGGCTCACACGAGCCGGGGTCACGATCGTCGCTTCCGAAGGAACAGCAGCTGCACTCGCTGCGAGCGGCATCGCCGCGGCCTCGGTAGCCGAGATCACAGGCCAGACTCCGCTTCTCGGAGGCAGGGTCAAGACACTGCATCCGGTCGTCGCAGCCGGGATCCTCGCTGACCGGGCCGATCCACAGCACATGGCTGAGCTGTTGAAGGAAGGCATCGACCCGATCGATCTGGTGGTGGTCGACCTCTACCCCTTCTTGGCAGAGGAAGGCGGAGACCGCAACGAGCGCATCGACATCGGTGGCGTCACCCTGCTGCGTGCCGCGGCCAAGAACAGGGAATGGGTGGGAGCGGTCTCCTCCTCCGAACAGTACGAAGTGGTCGCTTCCGAGGTCGAGGAAGGCGGGTTGAGCGAGTCGCTCAGGCGGTCCCTGGCAGAGGAGGCGTTCTTCCGGACCGCGGCCTTCGACGCTTCGGTGCTCGAGTGGCTGAGCAATGCAGAGCTCCCCGAGCGGATCGTGCTCGCCATGCGCAGGGTGGACCACCTCAGATATGGGGAGAATCCACAGCAGCGCGCAGCCTCCTACGCCGCAGAAGGGACGGCTCCCTGGTGGGAGCAGACACAACAGCTCCAAGGCAAGGCCTTGTCATACAACAACTGCTTGGATGCCGAGGCCGCCTGGAGCCTCGTGAACGCCTTCAGTGAGCCTGCCGCGGTGATCGTCAAGCACACCAACCCGTGCGGTGCGGCCGTCGCAGCCGATCTCAGGCAGGCTTTCAGGGCGGCATGGGAGGGGGACCCGCTGGCGTCGTATGGGAGTGTGGTCGCCTTGAACAGGCCGCTGGGGGAGGACACGGCCGCTGAGATGGCATCGAGGTTCATCGAGCTGGTGCTGGCCCCCGAGGTCGCGAGCGACGCGGCAGCAGCGCTCTCGGACAAGAAGGCGCTCAGGATCCTGGTGGCTCCCACCCCCGGCGTCGCCGGACGCCAACTCAGGAGCTTCGATGAGGGCTTCCTCCTTCAGGACGTGGACAGGGTCGAGGGCGGCGACTGGAGACAGGTCGGACAGAGGGCGGCCGGTGAAGAGGAGCTACGGGACCTCCAGTTTGCCTGGACCGTGGCCGCGTCTGCTGCCTCGAACGCCCTGGTCGTCGCCAGAGACGGGTCTGCCGTGGGCATAGGCGCAGGCGATCAGTCCAGGATCGGTGCCGCCGAGCGGGCCCTCGCCCAGGCAGGCGACCGGTCGGCAGGGGCCGTCGCCGCCAGCGATGGCTTCCTTCCCTTCAGGGACACGGTGGACAGGCTGGCCGAGGCAGGCGTGACCGCGCTCGTGGAGCCTGGAGGCTCCAAGCGAGACGACGAGGTCATCGAGGCCGCAGATGCCAGAGGGATGGCGCTCATGTTCACAGGGCGAAGGCACTTCAGGCATTGAAGGCGCTGAGGCTGGCAGGCAAGCCCGTAGCCGAGGCTCTCCGAAATGAGGTGAGACAGAGGGTCCGCGCGCTCTCCGACAGGGGCAAGGAGGTGGCTCTCGCCACCATCCTCGTCGGTGAGGACCCAGCCTCCGAGGTGTACGTAGGCAACAAACGAAAGCTGGCAGCAGAAGTCGGCATCCGGTCGATCCATCACGATCTTCCTGCCTCGACTCCCAGGGCGGAGCTCCTGCGTCTGGTCGGTGCCCTCAACGAGGACGGCGACGTCGATGCGATCCTCGTTCAGTTCCCGCTGCCTGGGCACCTCGACCCCCACGAGGTGATGCGAGCGGTCGCCCCTGACAAGGACGCGGACGGGCTGCATCCCCGCAACCTCGGCCTGCTGGTGGCAGGGGACCCGTTCCTGGTGCCGTGCACGCCGGCGGGTGTCATCCGCATCCTCAGGCACTACGACATCTCCGTGGTGGGCAGGCGGGTCGTCGTCGTCGGCAGGTCGATGCTGGTCGGCCGCCCGCTCGCCTTGATGCTCTCGGCGAGAGGCGTCGATGCCACCGTCACGACAGCACACACCAAGACACACGAGCTGGCGTCTGTGACCAGGGAGGCGGAGATCCTGGCGGTCGCGGTAGGGGTTCCTCGGCTGATCGGCCCTGAGCATGTCAGCCGGGGGGCGGTCGTGATCGACGTTGGGGTCAGCAGGGAGGAAGGCCACCTCGTCGGCGACGTCGACTTCGAAGCGGTGTCCTCGATCGCCTCTGCCATCACGCCCGTCCCGGGGGGTGTCGGACCGATGACGGTGGCTAGCTTGATGGCGAACACCGTGACCGCCGCAGAACGCCGAGCTAGGTGACAGGGTATGGCGACTCAGATCTCGATCGAAGGTTCACGGCTGGTAGTCCCTGACGATCCCATCGTTCCGTTCATCGAGGGTGATGGGATTGGCCCTGACATCTG
>CAZKJJ010000029.1:0-13928 GCA_964553055.1 uncultured Acidimicrobiia bacterium | reverse complement strand
GCAGCGGTGGATAGACGCCACGGGCGAAGTCACGCAGTGCGTCGATGGCTTGATCCGTGTCCGTCGCTGCGTTCGCCAGGATGTCGGCCACTTGGTCGGCGTGTGCCTGTTCTGCCTGCCTCCTGGCCAGCATCAGCTTGACCTTGACGGCCACGAGGCGCTGCTGCGCTCCGTCGTGCAGCTGCCGTTCGAGATGTCGTCGCGTCTCGTCCTGCACGGTCACCAGGCGCTGCCGAGACCTGCGAAGCTCCTCCACTCTCTGCTGAAGGTCATCCCTGAGGCGGATGTTGCGGAGGGCCAGCCCCATGCCAGATGCCATCTCGGATAGGAGCCGCTCATCGTCGGGACGAAGTGCCTGGCCTTTCGCGGCCGACAGGGTCAGGGCTCCCAGTTGCTCTCCGTCGTGGACGACAGGCCTCATCAGGTCGGTTTGAGGAACCGGACCGCTGTTCACGTCGACGACGAGCTGCTCACCACCCTCGGGCCAGGAGGCAGCCCTCCGGAGCGTCCCGTCGGTCCTCACCCAGACCGCGGCCTCCGCCGCGGTCGTTCCCTCGGCCAGGGATCGTGCCACCTGGACGAGGAGGTCCTGGTCGCCTGCCGTGATGTTCCTCGAGAAGTCAGACAGCACCTCGTAGGGGCTGGCACGCTTGCCGTACACGAGTTGGTTGGCCAGGCGTTGGAGTCTGGCCCGGAGCGGCTCGAAGGCGAAGGCCACGACGGCGGTGGCGCCAATGTAGAGCCAGGGGCTCGATTCCGGGTCGATACTGGGCAGGCTTCCCACGCCGATCACCGCAGCTACGTAGATGGCGGTGATGAACACGGCCAGTGCCCCGAATACCACTGTGCGGGAGATGACGAAGTCGATGTCGAAGAGGCGGTACTTGGCCACGGCGATCCCGTACGAGGCCAGCATGACGCCTCCTGCCATATGGACCAGGATGAGGGCCGGGTCGCTGTCTCCGACAGTAAAGGCCACGGCGAACGATGGCACCAGGATCGAGGCGCCCCAGACCACCCACTTGAACTGGGCGCGGGTCGCCCCACGGCTGTCTCGAAAACGGAGGATGAGGGACGCCAAGCACAGGACCGAGGCCGCCAGCGCTACCAGCGTGCCCACTACGATGAGAGAGGCTTCGTCCCTCACGGGTTGAGCATTCCATGGGCGGTACTCCCAAGAGGCACCGGCGGTCACGAGTATCAGACCGGCAGCGGCCAGGCCTCCCACCAACCACCAACGACGCGACCGCACCGTTCCGTCTGGGAAGAGCAGCATGCCAAACGTGACCCAACCGAAGAGGGCGACGTACACCCCCACGATGGCCGCTAGCACGAGCAGTGACGGCCCCACAGAGACCAGGGAGGGAATGTAGGTATCGCCGATCACCGCATCCGGATCGGCGGCCAGCGCCGCTGCCAAGCCGTAGCCGCCGATGTACAAGCTGCTGCCGAATCCGCACACAGCCATGACCCAGACCACGGCGTTGCGCGGCTGCTGCGGAATCACCAACCACACGAACACACCAAAGAACACGGAGAGCAGGACGGCCATGCCAACTCCGTCTGCCCAGGGTGGCTCGTCGTAGGAGGTGGCGGTCGCAATGGCCACCAGTCCCATCGCCGCCAGCCCTACCCCCGCCGCCGCGACGGCTCGGGCAATCCTCGCCAGTGTGCGGTCCCTCATGGCTGAGCTCTCCTCGGGAACCGGTGGGCGGGTACCGGAGCCTCTCGACCTTTGACCAAGGCCGGTTCGATCTCGTCGCTCTCTGGCGGCTCGGCCAGGGCCGCGAACGTGGCCTCCGACAGCACGGTCTCTCCGGGCTCACCCCACTGTTGGAGTCTCTGGGCGAGGTTGACGGTGTCGCCGATCACGGTGTACTCCACGCGCTCGTCCGATCCGAGGAGGGCGGCGGCCACCTTTCCCGTCGACAGACCGATGCCGAGCCCAAAGGGCTCCAGGCCCTCCTCGGCCCACCCTCCGTTCACCGTCGCCTGCGCTTCATGCATTGAAATGGCCGCCTCCACCGCCCGCTGAGCGTGGTCGGTCACGGGCTCCGGTGCGCCGAACACTGCTACCACGGCGTCGCCGACGAAGGTCATGACCGTTCCGCCGTGGTCGATGATGGCCCTGTTCATCTCGGCGCGATGGCGGTTGAGTTGGCCTGCCAGCACCGTTGGATCAGTGTGCTCTGCGATGCTCGAGTAGCTGCGGATGTCCGACATCAGGACGGTGACCTCGAGCTCTTCGGTGTCGCCGATCCTGCGCCCTTCCCGCCGTAGCTTGTCCGCAACTCCCCCTGGAAGGAACCGCGAGAGCTCCTCGCCTTGCTCCTCTCGATCGGCGATGGCTCGCTGAAGGGTTCGAAGCCGCTCCAGCGCGGCGCTGTTGCCTGCTGAGAGCCCTTCGGCCAGCTTGATGAACAGCGCCTCGATGCGACTGTCGACGTCAGCGGGCGTCGTTCGCAGTGACACCGAGATCGCCTTGATCGGTGTCCCCTCTGCTATCTGGGAGAGGAGGCGCTCCTCGGCCACAGTCAGCGTCCCATCGGCGCTCACCGGTGTGGTGAGTGCTTCCACGATTCTCGGGTCGAGCATCGAGCCTCCGGATGCCACCTCTCTGATCGCCCTGACCAGCTGGTCTCCCTCGGCGACCCGGTCCTTGAGCAGGTAGGCGTAGCCTGCCGCCCCCTCCGAGAGCAGTGATACTGCATACTCCGGGTCGTCGTACTGGGAGAGGATGACGATCCCGGTGCCTGGATGACGCTTTCGGACGAGCTTTGCCGCTTCGATGCCTTCCCGCTGGAAGCCGGGTGGCATGCGGATGTCGGTGACGACGACCAGCGGCTTTGTCGATTCCGCCCCCTCCACCAGGCTTTCGAAGTCCTGGGCTACGCCGACGACGTCGATGTCCTCCTCCAATTCCATGAGAGCCCGAACCCCTTCACGAACCAGGAGGTTGTCATCCGCCAGGAACACGGAGATGGCCATGTACGGAATCATGCCCAAGAAATCTCCGCGCAGACACGGTGAGAGCCGGTCTATCCGGAGTGGGGAAAGCCACACTTCGTCGGGGGACTACAGATAGGAACGGGGGTTCGTTACGTTTCCCGGCGTCATGGAAACTCCTGAATCACAACCTGAGCCGACGCTCGAGTCGGCCTCGTCATCCCAGCCCTCTTCGGCACCCGGCTCCTGGCCCAGAGCTGCCATCGTCGTGGTCGCGGCGGTGTCCCTGGTCGCGGTCGCTGCCACGGCCGGCGCGGTAGCCCTCTACCGACAGAACTCGTCCCTCGACTCGGAGCTCGAAGCAGTCGAGGCGGAGCTCGAGTCGGCGAACGTCCGCATCGACGACCTCGAAGTCGAGTTGGATGCCGCACAAACGGCACTCCCTGACCTGGGAGATCTCTTCTCGGGGGATGGCCCCGGTCTCGGCGACCTCTTCGGAGAGGAAGGGCCGAACCTCGGCGATCTGTTCGGCGGAGACCTCAACGATCTGCTCGGAGGGCTGCTGGGTGGGCTCTTCGGAGGCAACCCTGAAGATCTCGGCGGTATCGAGGACCTCTTCAGCGGGCTACTCGGAGGGCAGGAACTCGACGTCGCAGGACTGTCAGCCTGCATGACGGGTCGGCCAGGAAGCATCGATATCTCGTCGGAGTCTCTCGATCAGCAGGTGACAGACGTCTCGTCTGCGGTCTCCCAGCTCAGGCAGCTCGACCTGCCCGAGTCGGTCCAGCCGACGTTCGTGACGCCTGACGAGATGGCGCGCAGGGTCGAGCAGCTGTTCCGTGAGGAATACCCTGCGGAGATCGCCGATGTCGACGCCCGCGTGCTCGTGGCTCTGGGAGCGATTCCGGTGGGGTACGACCTGGTGGAGGGCCAGGTGGACCTGCTCGGTGACTCGGTTGCCGGGTACTACGACCCGGAGACGGGAGAGTTGGTCGTCGCTACGCCCTCGTCTGGCACGCTCGGCGCCATCGACCAGATGACGTTGGCACACGAGCTGACGCATGCCGTGACGGACGGGCAGCTCGGGTTCCCCGAGTTCCTGGACGATCCGGCGGCGGATCCGGAGGCAGTGCGGGCGAGCCAGGCGTTGATCGAAGGGGATGCGACGCTGGCGATGCAGCAGTTCTCGGTGACGAGCGTCGATCTGGCTGACCAGTTTGCGATGATCTTCGACCCTAGGGTGCTGGGCGCCCAGGCGGCCGCAGCGGACGTCCCCTACGTGCTGTCGGCCTCCTCGGAGTTTGCCTACCTCGACGGCATGGCGTTCGTGTGCCACCTGTATCAACAGGGTGGTTGGGAGGCCGTCGATCGAGCCTATGGTGACCTACCCACCTCGACCGATCAGATCATGTTCCCTGACCGCTACCTGGCCGGGGTAGGCCCTGCCGACCCTGCCGATCCGGGAGCGCCGGGACCGGGATGGAACGAGCTGCGCAGCCTCTCTTTCGGAGCGTTGGACTTGCTGATGCTGTTCTCGGCGCCGGGCGACGACACCACGGCCGCCCTCGACGATCCTCGGGGCAGAGCCGAGGCTTGGGCGGGCGGCGAAGCCGTCGTCTGGGAAGACGGAACGGACACCGCGTTGGGCGTCAGCCTCGTCGACTCCGGGGGTGGCAGCGCCCGCCTGTGCGACTCGATGGTCGCCTGGGAGACCGCGGCGTTCCCTTCCTCGTCATCGGAGACGACGACAGGTGCCGAGGTCCTGGTGCACATTGGTCAAGGCAGGTCCGCTGTGATCTCGTGTGCAGGCGACCTGGTTCGGATCGGAATCGCTCCTTCGGTGTCGGCGGCGAGGGCGATGACAGCCTGAGCGCGTGTCGCGGCCCTTCGTGGGGAACCACGCTCGGCTCGGTCAGTCCCTCCGGTAGGACTCGCGAGCCACCGTGGAGTATGGGACCGGGCTGACGACGGCTCTGATCTCGACCTGACGGTGCTCCTCGACGGTCGGCTTGGAGCTCCCTCCTTCCTTCTCGCCCCAGAGCAGCTTGACTTGTGTGCCATCTCGGGCGTACTCGTTGTCCACGACCGCAAGGGTGAGCATCTTCCGCTCGTTCGAGCTGTAGCCGATCCACGTCGACACCCCTACGGTCTCTCCGTTCGCCATGACGGCGTCGTAAGGATGCATCGAGTAGACCGCAGAGGGGAACTCCATGAACTTGGCAGGCGTCCCCTGCTCGAGCTGCGACCCGACCGCCCGGAGAACGTCCTCGTTGTCGAGGGCGAGTGTCACCTTCTGGCGGGGCGGATCCTTCGCCATCTCCTCGAGCGCCTCCCTGCCGATGAAGTCGTGGTCGAATCTGACGAAAGCCCCGTATCCGAGATCCCAGGGTGTGAAGTAGTAGTCCTCGACGTTTGCGGAGACGAAGCTGCCACCGAGCGAGGCGGAGCCCTCATAGCCGTCTGCGGGGAGCCACTCCCGATAGGCCTTCATTCGCTCCCCCGTGTACACCGCAGGCAGGGGTGAAGGGATCCACCCTGATTCGAGGGTGTTCGACGAGTAGGCCCTGGCACCCACCCGGCGCAGACCGTACTCGTCACCCGCCATGAGGATGGCCTCCTGCACCGCCTCCTTGTCCCCCCAAGGCCCGAACAACTCGAAACCCGGCTGACCTGCCATGCCGTGGCGCAGCGCGCGCACCGGCCGGGCGGCGATCGTGAAATCCGCCATGTGGAAGAACCTCACATGAGGCACCGGCGCTCCCAGGAGCTTCTGCATGATCTCCACCGCATTCGGGCCCTGCAGCTGGAACCGGTACGACTTCCGACGAGAGGGGTCAGCTCTGAGGAGGGTTCGCTGATCCAACTCGTAGCCCACATCGAAACCGCCGATCTCGGCTTGGTACTGGAGCCAGTTCAGCGAAGGCACCCTGCCCACGAGGTTGAACTGCTGATCCCCGAGGTAGAAGAGGATCACGTCTCCGATCACGTAGCCGTCGTAGCTGCACGGGGCGAGGTGCTTGGCACGGTTCGGCTGGAAACCCTCGAAGCTGTTGTACCCGACGTGAGACAAGAGATCCAGGGCGTCGGGTCCTTGCAGCGCGAGGTCGACCATGTGGTACGACAGATCGAAGAGGACGCATGTCTTCTGCCACGCCTGCTGTTCGTCTCGCCAGTTGGTGAACTCGGCAGGCACCCCCGGATACACGTTCGGTCCCACCTGTGCGTTTCGCAGCATCTGGACGATGCTCTCTTGCGAGTTGATCAGTTGCTCCAAGCTCTCTGCCACGACCGCCTCTTTGCTCTCGGCTCCCTCCAGTCGTACCTAGCAGCCCGAGGCTACCCCCGTCAGGGCCGGGAGCGACGGGCGGGTAGACAGACCGTTGGTCACCATCGGGTCCGAGGAAGCGTCGATGTTGCCCCGGCCAGAGCATCGCGCTTGCCGATGTGCCAGGATCCTCCCGAGAGCCTTGGAGAGAGGAGCTGACATGCCGATGAGAAGGCGGATGGTGCGGCGCCGCCGCAGGATGCGACGCAGACGCGTCATGCTGGTGGGGGGTCTCGTTGCGTTCGGGGCGCACAAGATGTCGTCTTCTGACGCCGCCCGCATCGAGGAGCACACGGGCATACCACCTGAGGAGCTCGAGGACGAAGACTTGGAACAGGCCATGGACGAGCTGGGCATCCCCAAGCAGAGCGTTACGCCCGAGGACCAGGAGATGAGCGGCTAGCGCCCCGTCGGCGAATCCCCGGATTCCAGCCTCAGGGCGGCTTCGCGATCCGAGAACACGGTCGGCGGCACTGCCGGCCATCCGGCTGAAGACCAGCAGCCAGGCTGGGAACTTCAGGACCGGGGGTCGCGCCATCGTGGGCCATTGATGGCAGGCTGACAGGCAGCACGGAACGAGAGGTCGGATCCTGATGACGCTTGCTCGCTGGACGTCACCACGGCTCAGCACGGAGCGGCGTCCCGACCAACGGACCGTCGACTGGCTCGAGCTGTTCTACGACCTGGTCTACGTGGCCGCCCTCATCCAGCTCGGGCAGAGCCTCGCCGCCGACCTGAGCGGCAGAGCGATTGGCCGGTTCGTCCTCCTCTTCTCTCTGCTCTGGTGGGCGTGGACCAGTACGACTCTTCTGATGAACAGGGTCAGGGTGGACGACCTGCTCCATCGGGTGCTGATGATCGCGCAGATGTTCGCCATCGGAACGGTGGCCGTTCTCGTCGAAGGGGCTTTCGGGGTCCATGCGGCGGGCTTCGCCGTCGCCTACGCCTTCATACGTCTCACGCTTGCGGTCATGTACGCACGCGTGTGGCTGAACATCCCCAGGGCGCGGCCGCTCGTCGACAGCTTCGTGGTCGTTCACCTGACGACTGCCGTCCTCTGGATGGCGTCTGCCGTGATTCCCGTTCCAGCCAAGTTCTGGGTGTGGGGCGCGGCCTTCGTTATCGATATCGCGTCGATCGCTTCCCCCTGGACCAGGAGACGCCTCACGCATGACTTTCCACCGGACAGGGAGCACAGAGCCGAGCGCTATGCACTGTTCACGATCATCGTCCTGGGCGAGTCGTTCATCAAGATCATCGGGGCGGTCGCCAACCAGGGAGTGACGGTCAGCACGTTGGTGAACGGTGCGCTTGCCTTCCTGGTGGTTGCAGGCTTGTGGTGGACCTACTTCGACGACGTTGCGGAAAGCCCCATCAGGTCGCGCTCGGGGAGAGACCCTATGGCAGCCCTTTGGAGCGTGCTTCATCTTCCGATGGCCATGGGGCTCACGGCGGCGGGGGTGGGGCTGGGGAAGCTGGCGCTGTCGGAGATCGACACACCCATCGAAGTCGCGTTCGCATGGCTCTTGACGCTTTCGCTGGCCCTGGTGCTCCTGTCGGTAGCCGGCCTCGATGCCATAACGCAGAACCGGCACTTCGGGGTCGGAGCGCGCGATCGGATCATCCCCAGATTCGGAGCGATCGCGCTCCTCGTAGGGGTGGCGCTGCTCAGCCAGCAGCTGCCGTCGAGCGTCTTCGGGCTCGCTGTCGCGGTGATCGTGATCGGACAGATCGGCTTCGAGGTTCTGGTCGCCAAACGAGCAGACCAGGCGGTCCGGGTGGACGTGGAGAACGTGATCCGTTCCGCGCTTGCGGGGGATACCTGTGAGCACCTGACTGACCTGGGCGATACCGCGCCCCGTACCAGCGGGTGCACTCGGTGCATCGAGAACGGGTTGGTGTGGGTCCACCTCCGCTTCTGCACCATCTGCGGCCAGGTGGGCTGCTGCGACGACTCGCAGGGGAGACACGCATCCGCCCACTTCCTCGAGACGGGGCATCCCACGATCCGGCCGTTGGAAGCGGGAGAGGATTGGGCCTGGTGCTACGTTGATAGGGCGGGGCGCCGTCTCGTGTCGCAAGACGAAAGATCGGCACGCTAGGGAGTTGCGCCGGAGCGAGCCCGGAACAGGCAAAGGGTCCTCAGCGCGGGCAGCCTCACTTCGGACTGTTGCGCCAGCGGGTTCGCCACAATGGCCGAGCGGTGGTCAGGGGCAGAATCGAACTGCCGACTTCCGGTTTTTCAGACCGTTTCCAGGCATCCTGTCGACCAGGCGAATGTATGAGAAACATATGCTGACCTGGGCAAACTCTCTCTACTTACATAGATGTAGTTCTACCGAGTTTTTGGGCTCTCGCGGCCCAAATGCGGCCCAAGACTCAAGCGGTTTCGTGGAGGAAAACGTCCCAACAGACGTCTGAACCGGACTGTGCCCTGCGCCTAGCTGTCAGGGTCGTCGAATGTGAACAGCAGCGAGAAAGCGCAGTCGGCTGGGGCCCCGGCAGCGTTATAGGTTTTCACGTTTGGAATCAGCGTTACGTACTTGCCTCCGATGGTGACTGCTCCGAACCCGTGTTCCACGCTGGCTGTGTAGCCGGCACAGGTTGGGCTGGCAACCGCTGTGAACGATGTGCCATCCGGAAAGCCGTAGGACTCAACGTCGAAGCTGACGGTGTACCAGCCGGTCGCAAACTTGGAAGTGGTGTACGGGCCTGTCCCGGCCTTGGCGCCTGCTGCCGTGACTTTCGCCGACAAGACATGCTCGTATTTGTCCAGACGGAACATGAAGGTGGCCATCTGCGCCCTGGTCACGAAGTCGTCTGGGCAGTAGACGGTGCCGTCCTGACAGCCGATCGACACGCCACTGTTCTTCATGAACTGGATGCCTTCGGCGTGGACGTTGCTGTCGGACACGTCTGCGAACACATGGGTGGCATATGCGGTGGCCGGGAAGGCCAGCACCGCCAACACAAGAAGCACCAGGGCGGTGCGGGTCGAAATGGTGATGCGGAACGTCATCGGAATCCCCTCCTCGGGTAGAGGGAACCGAAACTACGCGTCAAGACACGGTGGAGCCCCCGCCGACGTTGACGTCTCAGGCCTTCGGGGGCTCCCTTGCCGCCGTCTTGGTGAGTAATCGACATGTCGGCCGAGAAGGCCAGAAAACACCGCTGACCTGGGCTTTTGCCTGGTGGTCAGGGGCAGAATCGAACTGCCGACTTCCGGTTTTTCAGACCGGCGCTCTACCGACTGAGCTACCTGACCGGGAGCGGGGACGACGGGATTTGAACCCGCGACCTCCGGCTTGACAGGCCGGCGTGAACTCCAGACTTCACCACGCCCCCACGGCGCGCCGCTGAGGTTACCCGAGAAGTCCCGTGACCACTCCGGCCGTGATGGCAGGCGGCACGAGCTCAGTGACGCAGGACCAACTTGCCGAACTGCTCGCCGCGGCGCATTCGTTCCAAGGCATCGGGCAGAGCCTCGAACGGATATACGGAGTCGATCACGACGGGCACTCCTCCGGAGGCAACGAGCGCGGTGACTTCTTCGAACTCATCCTCATCGAACATCGTCGAGCCGATGATCTCGACTTGTTTGAAGAAAAGGTAGGGGATCTTCAGTGACACGTCGGTTCCCGAGGTACCTCCTGAGACGATGAGCCGACCTCCCTTTCGCAGCGACCTGAGGGATTGGTCGAACGTGTCGGGGCCGACGTTGTCCACGACCACGTCGACGCCGCCTCCGGTTGCGTCCTTGACGTCGCCCGAGAACTGGCCATCGGACGAGAAGCCGGCCTCGGCGCCGAGGTCGAGGGCCTGCTGGAGCTTGGCCTCGTGGCGCGACGTCACGAAGACCCTGGCTCCCATCGCCCTACCCAGCACCAATGCTGCCGCTGCCACCCCGCCGCCGACCCCTACGACCAGGAGGCTGTGCCCCTCTGCGAGACGGCTCTTCCTGAGCATCCGATGGGCAGTGCCGTACGCGAGGCCATAGGCGCCCGCCGTCTCCCACGCCAGCGACCCGGGCTTCGGGACAGCATTCCGGGCCGGCACGGCCACGAGGCTGGCAAGCGTGCCCGGGTGATGCTCACCGAGGACCCGGTAGCTGTCGCAGAACGGCGTATTGCCTGTCTGGCAGGCGTCGCATTCCCCGCAGCCGATCGACGGGTTGACGATCACTTCGTCGCCGAGCCGGAGTCCTTCAACTTGTGACCCGACCGCGTCGATGATGCCGGAGCCGTCTCCGCCTGCGATGTGTGGAAACGACTTCGGTGCAGGCAAGCCCAGCGAGACCCAGAGGTCGAGGTGGTTGAGGGCCGAGACGCGCAACTCGATCCGAACGTCCTGTGGTCCTGGCTCGGGCTCTTCGACCTCTCCGAGGCGGAAGGAGTCGGGACCTCCGGTCTCGTCTAGCAGCCAGGCGCGCACGGTCCCGGAGCGTAGTTCGGCCCCCGGTCTCCAGCTCTTCGGAGAGGGCTAGCTTGGTGTCCGTGAGAACGGCGCGATTGGTCACCGGAGCGTTGGTGATCGGCGGTGTGGCCGCGGGCATCGCCTCCCTTCCCCGGCTGGCCATGTTGAGCCTCAGGCCACCTTTGAGGCCGATTCCGGTGATGCCCGACGACCTGGGTCTTCCCTTCGAGGAGACATGGCTGCGGAGCGCCTCGGGAACAAGCCTGCACGCCTGGTTCGTTCCCGTGGTCGGAGTAGCTCCCGCGGTCGCGGTCATGCATGGATGGACTGCCAATGCAGGGCTCATGCTCCCGCTCGCCGAACCCCTCCGCGAGGCAGGGTTTCACGTCCTGCTGATGGACGGGCGAGGCCATGGGCTGAGCGAACGGGACGAGCTGACCGGTGCCGTTCAATTCTCAGAGGACATCGAGGCCGGTGTCGATTGGCTCAAGGCCGACCCGCGGGTCAGCTCGATCGGCGTCCTCGGTCACTCGGCGGGCGGGACCGCGGCGATCCTGGCTGCAGCGAGGAGACCCGAGATACGCGCGGTGGTCGCCGTCTCGTCGGTGGCGGACCCGCGCCTGATTCGCTGGGGTCGGATTCCGAATGCCATGCAACAGCCGCTCCTGGCTCTGTTCTCGAAGCGGACCGGGTACCCCGTCGAGGAGATGATCGCCTTGAATCGCATTGCCCATGTAGACGTACCGATGCTCCTGATCCATGGGGGGCTCGATGTCGTCGTGCCTGCTGAGCACACACGTCTCCTGGCCGCCGCCGCCTCGAACGCTCAGCTGCTGATCGTCGACGAGGCCGATCACGGGACGCTCGAGTCGTTCGCTCCTGCGGTCCCCGTGGTGGGTGAGTTCCTCGATCTGAGTCTCCGGGCGCCTGCCCGGCTCTAGCCCCGGTGCTTCGCTGCTATTGAGGCGACGCTCATTGCCGGAGCGCTCTACGGGGGTCTGGAACGCGTCTCACCTCTATGATCGAACGTATGTTCGAGCGGGAGTGTGGTTGCTGAGGGTTTGGATGGGATGGCCGACTAGCGGATGCCCTCAGCGATCTCCTTGGCCACGGCCATCTCCCGGCTGAATCTCTTCCAGTCCGACCGCTTGGTCGACCAGAGGATGTCGGTGAGGATGGTCCCGAACCCGATGACCAGCAGGGCTACCCAGGTCCAAGAGGGAGCGTCAGAGATGAAGGCCGCCGGCAGCACCAGAAACGGGATCGCCTTGGTGAGGATGGCACCTGAGGCGTGCATCCAGGCTCGCGCCCGCGCCGGGGCCCGAAGATAGGACCCGTAGTCGGTCTTCACGCCGGGCTGCGGCTTGGTGATCGAAGCCACGAACCACGCGATGAACCGGATCCGGACGAGGCCGCTGACGATGAGGTGCCCGAGCCCATGGGTGGTGCCGAGCAGCACGCCGGTTCCCGCCAGGATCGCCAGACCGTTCCAGGGCTCCTCGATGTAGTAGCCAGCTGCGATCAGGGCCAGGCCGACCGCGGTGCCCAGCACAGCGAGCAAGGTTCCCAGCCGGAGGCTGATCCTGAGTAGCGGTTGCCACTCCTCGAAGGCAAACCGGTCGATCGCCCCGATCTGATCCCCGTACCGCTCCACCAGCCGAGCATCTCGCTTCGCGAGAGCCACCACCCTCCAGAACGGACCGAGGTCGACAGGCCTGCCCTCGCGGATGGCTGCCTCTGTCTGATTGAGCGTGGCCCTGATCGTTGCTTCGTCCACGGTCCGGACGGTAGTCCGAGGATTACCCTCTGCGTCCGTGCTGCACCGCTTCCGCGTGAAAGTCCGTTTCAGTGAGCTCGATCCGTACGACCACGTCAATCACACCTTCTACCTCACCTACTGCGAGACGGCTCGGATCGAGTTGCTCGACGAGGTCGGCTGGGGCATGAGCAGGCTGGAGGAGCAGGGGCGACGCATCGTCGTCACGGACATGGTGGCACGCTTCTTGGCAGCTGCGAGCCTCGGTGACGAGTTGACCATCGAGACCTCGGTGATCGAGATCAGGCGAGCCACGTCACGCTGGCGGCAGCGCATTCTGCGGGCTGATCAGGGCATCTTCGATCTCGAGGTTGGAGCTGCGGTCTTGGACATGAGGGGGCGGCCTGCCCGCTTTCCTGCCGGCTTCGCGGAGGCGTTGGCCGCCTACAGCGACTAGATCGTGGCGAGATCGTCGAGGATGGGCTGTCGGTACTCGTCCGAGATGATCTTCTCCGCCTCGGCGGCGGCCGAGGCCGCGTAGGTCTCCGCGAGGCTCTTGTCGCCTGCGATGGCAGCCGCCCTCGCCAGCGCCTCGAACGCATACCCGACGTAGAACGGGCCCAGCTCGTTGTCACGAGCGAGGTCGAGGCTCTGCTGCGCGTAGTGAAGGGCCCTCTCAGCAGCACCTGCCAGGGCGTACACCCGGGCGAGCTGCCAGGCGCCAACAGACAGATTCGTGGCCGTATGCTCCTCGACCTGGCTCCAATGCCAGAACGAAGCGTGAGACCGGTGGATCATCTCCTCGGTCTGGTCAGGCGTCCGCTCCCGGAGATCGATCAGCTCCCACGTGCTGTTGAACGTCTCCACGGCGATCTGGCGGTGCGGGACTTCGCTCATCGGCGGCTCACTCCTTCGGTGTGGGTGAGGCTAACCGACGCTGCTGACCCCGCTCGGGTCCACACGCAGCCTCAGATGACTGTCTGGCCGAGTGCGCATCTGCAGTGAGACCTCGGCGGTCTTGCCCAGGCGGACGGTCACCGCCCAGTGGCCTGCTTGAAACCGCGCATCGACTACGTCGCCTTCGAGCGGGCCAGCGGCATCAACCTGGATAGCCTCGGGACGCACCAGCAGCCGGTGGGCACCGTCCGGGATCGTATCCACGGGAAACCTCCCCCAGCTGCTCTCGGCGATGCCACCACGTACGTAGGCCTCGACGACGGTCACCTGACCGAGGAATTCGGCCAACCACTCGTCGGCTGGCCGATACCAGAGGTCCTGCGGATCGCCTATCTGGACGATGCGGCCTGCTCTGAGCACGAGGATCCTGTCCCCCAGCGCGAACGCCTCGTCCTGGTCGTGGGTCACGTAGATCGAGGTGATACCGAGCTGGCCGAGCAAACCGGCAAGCTGACTCGAGAGCTGATCGCGCAACGCTCGATCGAGCGCACCGAGCGGCTCGTCGAGCATGAGGAGGTCGGGCTCTGGGGC
>CAZKJJ010000028.1:0-13985 GCA_964553055.1 uncultured Acidimicrobiia bacterium | reverse complement strand
GCCTTTCGCCCGTGGGGACGATGCCGTCGCGGTCTCGGTGAATAGAGACCACCGTGAGCCCTTCAGGCCATCCGACTTCGCTCAAGAGCCGCCCGTCTGCGGCACCTCCTGAGGGAATCTCGAACTCGAAGAAGCGGGTGTCGGGAGCGGTGCGAATCCTGAGTCGATCGCGTGCCCGAGCCGACTGGGTCTCGGTATCGAGCGCCAGGTGGTAAGCCCGAACCGCGTCCTCCCTTCTGAACATGCCGAGCAATCTGGTCGAGTCCTGCTCGTCGACGACGGGAAGCCTTCCCACCCCGAGCGCCGCCATGCGCTCGAGGGCGTGGGAGACGGGTGTGGACGGGGTGACCGTCGCCGGCCCCGGCGTCATGACATCGCTGGCCGTCACGTCCGGTGAAGGCCCGCCTGCCCGCAGAACGTCCGTCACCGAGACGATGCCGACGAGCTTGCCCTCGTCGACGACGGGAAGGCCGTGGTGCCGCGAGGCGTCCATGGCCTGTTGGACGCCGTCGAGGGTCATGTCAGGCGAGAGCGCAGCAGGGACCTCGGAGACGACGTCGGCAACGTGGACCGTGTCGAGGAGATCGACCTCGCTTCTTCGAGGGAGCCGCACGCCCATCCTTCTGAGGGCCATCGTGTAGATGCTCTCTCGGTGGAGGAGGTCGGTGAGCAGCGTCGCGAGCGCAGTTGCCAGCATGAGCGGCAGCACGAGACCGTAGTCCTGGGTGATCTCGAACACGATGAGTATGGAGGTCAGCGGGGCTCTGGCGACGGAGGCGAAGACCGCAGACATGCCGACCAGGGCGAAGGCGCCTGTCTCGAGGTCCGAGATCGTCCAGACCGTGGCGAGCAGGCTGGCGAAGCCCGCTCCCAGCGCGGCCCCTATGAAGAGACTCGGAGCAAAGGCGCCTCCGGAGGCTCTCGCCCCCAGGGTCGCGGATGTGGCCGCGATCTTGAGGAGCAGGAGCCCCAGCAGCACCCACCAGGTGAACGTACCTCCCCGGAGGAGGAGCGTGACGAAGTCCTGCCCTGTGCCGAGGACGGGGGGCATCTGGAACGTGAACGAGTCGGAGAGGAGCACGGAAGCGAAGCCGGCTCCTGCCACGAGCAGCCCGAGGGCAACCGGAACGACCCAGCGCGGCAGTGAGCGGACCCGGCCCGCGAACTGCTCGAACCCGTCCACGGAGCGGAGGAACAGCCAGCCTGCACCCACGGCCAGCACCCCCAGGACCGCATAGGCGAGGAGCTCTCGGGGGTCGAGCAGGGGGTATCTGACGACGGGAAACGTCAGCTCCTCACCGATCAGGCTGCGGCTGACGACGGCCGCCACGACGGAGGAGACGACGACCGTGTTGAGGTGCCTGACGGCGAAACCGCCCAGGATCACCTCCATGGCGAAGAGCATTCCTGCGATGGGGGCGTTGAAGCTCGCACCGATGCCTGCGCCTGCGCCCGCCGCTACCAGGCTCCTGATCTGGTCCTCGCCGAGGTTCGCCAGCCTCCCGAAGGAGGCGCCCACCGAGGAGCCGATCTGGACGATCGGGCCTTCCCTTCCTGCTGACCCACCCGCGCCCAGCGTCAGGCTCGTCACCAGGGTCTTCACCCATAGGACCCTCGTCCGAACGTACCCTCCTCTGACGGTGAGGTCGGCGATGACCTCTGGGACCCCGTCCCCTGCGGCCTCAGGGGCGGTCCGGCGGGCGATGAACCAGGCCGCCAGCAGCCCTGCAGGCACGGTGAGGAACATCCACAGCCACGCCGTGGCGAGCCGATCGGCGAACCACCTGGTGACCTCTGTGATCACGTCGATTCCCAGGACCAGGACAACGGTCATCACCCCGACCCCCGCTCCGACCAGGCCGGCGACGACGATCATGCCCGCGGTGGATCCTGGACGGAACAGCTTGGACCAGGCGGGGGGGAGTCGCATGGCCGCGAGCGTAACCGCAGACGCTTCGTGTCGATCGCAGCCCCGTATTTCGAGGCCTCCATTGACAGGAAAGCCCTGGACAGGAGCGCCTGGGCAGGAGCGCTCAGGGATTGGGCCCATCGGCCCTTCTGTTGCCTGGTGCACACCTGTACGTTTGGGGGGTGGCCGATTTGGAAGCCCTCGTGCGAGAGCAGCCGCTGTTCGCTGGTCTCAACTCCAAGGAGATCGCCTTCCTCGCCTCGCAGGCCAAAGAGGTCGAGTTCGACCCTCGGGAGGTGATCTTCGAGGAGGAAGCGCCTGCCGCAGTGTTCTACGTCCTCTTGGAAGGCGAAGCGAGCTTGGAGCTACGGCGCAGGACTGTGCCCTTCACGATCCAGACCTTTCGGCCGGGCGACCTGATCGGGCTCTCGTGGTTGTATCCGCCTCATCGCTGGGCGCTGACCGCGGTGGCCGAACACTCATGCCGTGCGCTGGCCTTCGACGGTGAGATGGTGAGGAAGGAATGCGAGGTCAATCACGAGATGGGGTACCGGCTGTACGGCCGGTTCCTCGAGGTGGCAGGCAAGCGCCTCCAGGCCACCAGGCTGGCACTCATCGAGCTCGGCAGGTCCTACTGAGAGGTCGGCGTCGCAGCGACTCCCGTTGTCTGGTGCGGCTGCCAAGCGTGTGGCACAGATTGCCCTGACCGCCGATCACCGCCAGAGCCTCCGCACGCTGGGCCTGTCCGGGAGACGCTGAGCATCTGCCGGTGCTTCCTCTCAGAGGGTCTCCGGCGTGATCACCTATCCATCTATGTATGGAGATAGACGGATAGCACCTGGAAGGAGATAGTCCTGCCTGGTGAGCATGGCCGGGGCTCGATCGTGAGCCTCGCAGAGGGCAGACCTTGACGGCAGCACGGCCGGGGTCCTCCCGCTCGTCCAGCCCGAGAGATCAGGGCCCTGCCTGTCGACCTTGCTGGACCCGCTCGACGTCCACCGTTTGCCCGCCTGCCACCTTCGACGCTGCGCGCGTAGGCTCGGGCATCGGCCCTCGCCAGGGAGATATGCGCTCGAAGCGATGCCAGAGTCCTGACCTCGGCCCCAAACGTCTGCCTACAGTGCCCTGGTGGTGGACGTAGCAGTCGAGATCCCCCTGGTCGGCGACGCCAGGCGCAAGAACTGGGCCAAGGTGGTCACGGGCGTCGATGAGGACCGTTCGACGGGGTGGGCCTATGCAGGCGAGTTCATCGCCACAGGGGGAGTGCAGGACGTACCCGTGGGATCGGTGATTCTCGTGTACGGAGAGAAGGGGTCTCGGGAGAACCCTCAGGTCGAGGCGCGGGTGTACGTCTCCAACAGCGACGGGACCCTGAGCCACCACAAGACCGTCACAGGGAGGGCATGGGCGAGGACGCTCCGCGACCTGGTCGTCGACCTGCTGGCTGCACAGTCCCCTGAAGAGGCAGACCTGCTCCACTGGGGGCCCGAGCTCTCGAAGTACTCGGAGGCCGCCCTGCTGGAGGAGCTGCGGAGGCGCGGGATAGCGCAGTAGGCACCGCTCCCCCTGGGCTGCCACATCCCTACAGTGGGTGCGATGCACATCGACGACTACCGGCACGGTCGCATGGTCATCGACGGCGACACCGAGACGAAGGACCTGATCATCACCGCTGAAGGGATCCATCGTCACTGGTGGAGGAACGAAGGTCACGTGCTGGCGCCTGACGACCTCGACACGGTGTGGCATCAGAAGCCCCGCCTCCTGGTCGTCGGTACGGGCAGTACGGGACGCATGCGGGCTGACGCTTCGTTGGCTGCTGAAGCCGCCAGAAGAGGGGTCATGATCGAGATGATGCCCACCGCCCAAGCAGCTGAGCGCTTCAACGAGCTGGTAGGCGAAGGCGCAGCAGACGTGGCGGGCGCGTTCCATCTCACCTGCTAGTGCCCGTTGCGCAGCAGCTGGACCGGCCGCGCGAGGTGGGCGGCCGTCCACTTCGTCACGTCGAGGTTCCCCTGGAGGAGCCTGCCCCAGGCGAGGTGCTCATAGACGTGGCAGCCTGCGCGGTGTGCAGGACCGACCTGCAGATCGTGGTCGGGGATCTCGAGGCGAGGCGCCTACCGATCATTCCAGGCCACCAAGCCGTGGGTTCGATACGGGCAGTCGGCGCAGGCGTGGAGGACCGCGCTCGAGGCGATCGGGTCGGCGTCGGCTGGCTCGCGGGGACATGCGGCGCATGCCGGTTCTGCACCACGGACAGGGAGAATCTGTGCGAGCACGCAACGTTCACGGGGTGGGATCGTGCCGGCGGATACAGCGACGTGATGACCGCAAGGGCAGACTTCACGTACCTGCTTCCCGGCGACCGGTCAGATGCCGAGTTGGCGCCGCTCCTGTGCGGAGGTGTCATCGGCTACCGGGCGCTCCAGCTTTCAGGCATCGGAGACGGAGGCCGCCTCGGTCTCTTCGGGTTCGGAGCATCTGCGCTCCTGACGATCCAAGTCGCCGTTCATCGAGGCTGCGAGGTGTTCGTTGTGACCAGGTCGCAGGCAGAGCAGCAAAGGGCGCTGGCATTCGGAGCCGTGTGGGCAGGCTCCTACGACACCCCCATACCGTCACCGCTCGATGCCGCTGTCACGTTCGCTCCTGTGGGCGAGGTGGTCATACATGCGCTCGCCGCGCTCGACCGCGGTGCCACGGTGGTGATCAACGCCATCCATCTCGACCGTATCCCCGACTTCTCCTACGACCTCCTCTGGTGGGAGCGGCAGATGAGGAGTGTCGCCAACTTCACGAGGAGCGACGCCGTGGAATTCCTCGACCTTGCTTCGGAGATACCTGTCAGGACCCTGGTGCGCCCCTATGCCCTTGCGGAGGCGAACCAGGCGCTGGCCGACGTCGAGTCTGGCGTGCTGGAAGGGACGGCTGTCCTCATTCCCTGACCGCGAGGAGCAAGGCGGCAGCTTCACGGAGGTCCGCGGCGACCATCGTCGGTGGGGGATAAGCGGGGTTGGGTGAGATCCCAGATCTGAGGACGAGGACGCCGTTGCACCCGGCGCCCATGGCGCCCGCCACGTCCCAGTCGTGTGCGGCGACCATCCAGAGTATCTCGGGCGCTATCCCGAGCGTGGCGGCGGCCATCAGGTAGGGCTCGGGTGCTGGCTTGAAGCGTCTGACCGTGTCGACGGACAGGATCTCGGAGAAGAAGGGGGCCAGGCCGGCGTTGGTGAGCTGGGTCAGGGCCATGTCAGGAGGTGAGTTCGTGAGAGCTGCCAGCCGAACGCCTCCCTCCTCGAGCGCGCGAAGGGCCGCGGAGGCGTCAGGGTGAGGGGGCAGGCTCCCCATGGTGCCCCAGACTCCTGCACGGTATGCATCATCCAACTCGACGCCGTGCCTCGCCGCAACGACGTCCAGCGCGGCCGCGGCGAGCTGTCCGAAGTCGCGGTACGCATCCGTGAGGGTCACCGTCATCGAAGCCTGGAGCAGTCTGGCGAACCACTCGCGCATGACGGCCTCGTCCCCGAAGCGCTGCTGAAACCACGAGCCCACAGCGCCCAGGTCGAGGAGCGTCTCGTTCACGTCGAAGACCACGTCCACGTCAAGGAACCTCGACGACGCGGGAGCTTCTCGACTTGAGAAGCCCGACGATCGATGCGATGAGGGCGGTGGCCTCGCTGCTCTCCCTCCTGCGCTTCAGCGGCAGGGTCCTGCGGCGGGGGAAAGCCGTGAGCTTCACCGGCCGCTCAGCGGGAATGTCGGCGAGCTGCTTGGCGATAGCGACTGCCCTGTCGAGCCCCCCGAGCTCGTCGACCAGGCCGAGCCGCTGCGCCTCCCGACCCGACCAGATCCGACCTTTGGCGATCGCCTCGACCGCTTCGTGGTTGAGAGATCGCCCCTCGCCGACCAGTGACTTGAACTCTCCGTAGACCGAGTCGAGGTAGCTCTGGAAGCGGTCCCGCTCTGCGGCCGTGTACCGCCTGTCAGGGCTCGCGAACGTGGCGTTCTCACCGAGATGCAACTCGTCCCAGGACACGCCTATGCGCTGCCAAGCCTGCCGTGTCACGAGTTTGCCTGCCACGACGCCGATGGAGCCTGTGACGGTTCCCGGCTGGGCGACGATCCGGTCTGCGGAGGCTGAGATCCAATAACCGCCGCTTCCTGCGACGTTGCCCATGGACACGACGACGGGCTTGCCCGCCTCCCTGGCCCGAACCGTCTCACGGCGCACGGCCTCCGAGGCGACGGCCGATCCTCCCGGTGAGTCGACCCTGAAGACGATCGCCTTGGTTGCCTTTGTCGCGACGGCCGCTCTGAAGGCCTCGCCCACGGTGTCCGAACCCATCGAAGAGCTCCTCGACAGCGGGTCGAACCTGGGTCGGCCGCGCTGGGTCCCTCCTACGCCGTAGATGAGGGCGATGCTCTCACCTCTCCGGTTGGGCCTGCCTGCCCGCTTCAGGTACTGATCCAGGAAGAGCAGCCTTCCGTGATCGCCCTTGGCAGCGGCGAACGCCTCGTCCCGGTACGAGAGGGCATCGACCAGCCGGGACCCCAGGGCCTCGGTGGGAACCAGGGGAGCCCGGTCGATCAGCGCTCTGACCTCCTCTGGACGAAGGCCGCGGGCGGCCGCGATTCCTGAGACCATGTCCTCGAGCTGCGAGTCCATGACAGACATTGCTGCTTCGGCGTGCGGTTCCGTGAAGTGATCCTCGGTGATCAGGTACATCGCTGCCTTGTACTCCCTGCGGTGGTCGAGGTCGGGGATCACGCCGAGCCGCTCCGCCAAGCCCTTGAGGAACGGGCTCCTGGTGATGAGACCCCCGACGTTCAGCTCTCCTGCGGGCTGGAGGTGGATCTCCTGGAAAGCCGTCGCCAGGTAGTAGGGGACGGTGGCGAGCGCCCCTTCGCCGAATGTCTCGGCGAACGCCACCGTGCGCTTGCCTTGCCCCGAGAAGCGGAGCACCGCATCACGGACCTCCTGTGCCTGGGCAATCCCGATCTCACCCGTTCCGAGGCGGGCGATCAGCCCTTCGACCCTTGGATCGTTCGCCGCCCTGTCGATGGCGTCGACGACGTCGCGGAGCACGGATGACCCGAACGCCAAGGCCCTGCCGATGGGATCCTCGGACACGGCTTCCACGATGCCGCCGTCGAGGTCGACTTCGAGCACCGTGTGGCTCGGTATGTCGCGCCTGGCTACCTGAGATACGATCGCTACCAGGGCCGTGACCGCGGCCAGTACTGCCAGGGTCCACGGCTGGACCAGAAAGTCCACCACGATGACGGCGAGGACCAGGCACAGCACAGCAGCCAGGACCAGCGTCAGCGTTCGGAGTCTTCTCAGTGGTTTCATCACGCTCCTTTCGGCCGGGCGCCGAGCCTAGAGGGCGGGCTACGGTCAGAGGCTCGTGACCACCCACAGGATCCTGCTCAGAGCCAGGCCAGGTGCTGGTAAGACGACGGTCGTCGCATCTGCCGTGGGTCAACTGGTGAGGATGCGGATACCGGTGTCAGGCTTCCTCACGACCGAGATGCGGGTGGCCGGAAGCCGGGTGGGGTTCAGGGTCGAGGCCGTCGGCGGAAGTGGCGGGATCCTCGCACACATCGACTACCCGGGCCCGCTACGGGTCGGCCCTTACGGCGTGGACCTGGTCTCCTTCGAGGAGGTCGCGATTCCAGCGCTCACACCACCCTTCGAAGGGGTGGTGGTGATCGACGAGCTCGGGCCGATGGAGCTCGCTTCTGATCGATTCGTCAGTGCGGTCGTCGGTCTGTTCGAGGAAGAGGAGGTTCCGGTGCTGGCGACGGTCCACGCCAGGAGGCATCCCTTCACGGATCTGCTGATCGGGCGAAACGACACGGACCTCGTGGCCGTCACAGCAGAGAACCGCGATGTGCTGCCTGGGGTTCTCGCAGGCCGTTTGGCAGCCGCGGTCCGCTGAGGCGGGCCCGTCCGTGTGCGAACCGGGTTTCCTTTCAAGTGAGGCGTCGGAAAGCGAGGCTTCCATTGCCAGGAACGGTCAGGCGGCCAGCTCGCTTTCCATCTCTGGTTGGTAGCTGCCGGACCGGGCCAGGCTGTTCATCTTCGCCCTGTGCAGGAAGGCCCGTTGAGCCGACTCCCTGTTGGACTCATCTCCCGCCCACGCCTTGAGCGCCGACTGCTGAAGAGCCCTTCCATAGGAGAAGCTGAGCTCCCAGGGATGCGACCCGAGCTTGTTCATCGCGTTGAGGTTGGCGGTGGCCTCCTCCTCGGACTGGCCGCCCGACAGGAAAACGACGCCCGGAACGGCTGCTGGGACCACCTCGGAGAAGCAGTCGATGGTCATCTCGGCTATCTGCTCGGATGACGCCTGTTGGTCCGCTTGCTTGCCCGGAATGACCATGTTGGGCTTCAGGATCATCTCGTCGAGGCGGACTCCAGACTCGGCAAGCTCGGAGAAGACAGCCCTCAGGGTCTCGTGCGTCACGCGGTAGCAGCGTTCGATGGTGTGCTCGCCGTCCATGAGGACCTCAGGCTCCACGATCGGCACGATCGACTGCTCCTGGCAGAGCGCCGCATAGCGGGCAAGCGCATGTGCGTTCGCAGAGATGCAGTTACGGGTGGGGATGCCATCTCCGATGTCGATGACGGCCCGCCACTTGGCGAACCGTGCTCCCAGGTCTCGATACTCCTCGAGGCGCTCCCTCAGCCCGTCCAGCCCCTCCGTGACCTTCTCGGCGGGCGAGCCAGGCAGGGGGTGGGCTCCCGTGTCGACCTTGATGCCGGGGATGACTCCCTTGTCTGCGAGCAGTCGTGGAAATGGCGTCCCTTCCTTCGTTGCCTGGCGGATTGTCTCGTCGTACATGATGACGCCCGAGATGAAGGCCTCGATGCCGGGAGCCGTGAACAGCAACCCTCGGTAGAAGCGTCTGTGGTCCTCGGTCGAGGCGACGTGGACGCTCTCGAGTCGTCTCTTGATGGTCCCCGTGCTCTCATCGGCCGCCAGTATCCCCTTGCCAGGGGCCACCATGGCCGAGGCGTTCCGCTGCATGTCGGTTCCGGTCATGAGTTGAGACTACCCAGGCGCTGCACCGTGACGATCGGGCGCGCTCAAGGAGGCGCCTCCCTGAGCGGGGCCACTTCACCCCTTGCACCTCTGCTGGAGGCGGTGACGATGACGAAGACCGCGGCGACGATCAGAAGCGCTCCGATCACGATGCGGAGATCCAGCGGCTCGTCTCGGAGCGCGGTGCCCAGGACCACCGCGATCACAGGGTTGATGTAGGCGTAGGTGGAGACCAGCGGTGTGGGGGCAGCACCCAGCAGCCAGATGTAGGCAGGGAACACGATCATCGAGCTGATGACGATCAGGTAGCTGAAGGCCAGTACAGAGGGGGTGGAGAACGAGCCGAGGTCTGACGCCTCCCCCCTCAACACCCCGAGAACGAGCATCGTGACCCCACCCGCCAGCATCTGCATGGACACGGTCATGAGCGTGCCGGGTGGGGACGACAGTCGAGGCGACAGGATCGAGCCGAGCGCCCAGGCCACGGAGGCGATCATCACCAGAGCCACGTCGACCACTCCCGCGGACCCGACGGGACGACCCACGAGCACAGCCACTCCGACGAACCCAACGCCGATGCCGATCCACTCAGCAGCGCCTGTCCTGGTGCCGTAGAGGAGGCGCGTGCCGAGCACCATCCAGAACGGCACCGTGGCGATCAGCAACGACGCGAGGCCGGAAGGAACAGTCTGCTCGCCGATCGAGAGCACCCCGTTGGCTCCTACCAGCAGCCCCCCCACGATGAGGGCGTTCCGCCAGTGGAGGGCCGTCGGGCGCTGCGAGCTCCGCCATCGGACCACCGGATACAGCAGCCCGCCCGCCACGAGAAACCGAGCACCCGAGGACAGCAGAGGTGGGATCGTCTCCACCGTGACGGCGATCGCCAGATACGTCGAACCCCACACGACGTACACGGTCCCGAGGGCCAGCCAGATGCGGGCTGTGGATGCGCGCGGCGCGGTCGATGGCGAGGGGGTGTCGGGCGGGCTCAAAGGCCGCGACTCTACCGCTCGGGGGTCTGCGCCATACGCGTCGTTCGGTGATCGTCGGGGAGCAGGGCCGCGGCTGAGGGAAGGCTGCTCCGCACGCTCAGCCGGCGGTCAGGCGGTCCGAAGGCCTCGTGTCGGCGAGGCATGCCCTTGGCGGCGCTTCGTCCGGCGCGATCAGCGGAACTCGGACGTGTAGGCGGCGAGCACCCTCATGTAGTTGGCCCGCTCGAACGCCTCCGGATCGGGTGAGTGCCTGTGGCTGAAGCTCCCTCGTAGCTGGTCAACCGATTCGTACTCGTTCGCTTCGAGCCATCGCTCGAGGTCGGCAAGCACGTTCACCAAGTACTCGGGTCCCCTCCTGAGGAGCGCGGATGCCATCTGCGTCACATCAGCCCCGACGAGTAGCGCCTTGATGACGTCCTCCGCGGTGTGGATTCCCGTCGTGGCGGCGAGCGACGCCTGGATACGCCCTGACAGGATGGCGATCCAACGCAGGGGAACCAGCAGCTCCGCAGACGTGGACAGCCGAAGGCTGGCCTGAACCTGGAGCTCATCGAGGTCGAGATCAGGCTGGTAGAAGCGGTTGAACAGGACGAGACCGTCCGCTCCAGCCTCGACGAGGCGAGCAGCCATGTTGGGGATGGAGCTGAAGTACGGGCCGACTTTGACGGCCAGCGGCAGGTTGGTTGCCTTTCGCACCGTCGCGACGAGGTCCACGTATCGCTGCTCGACACTCGCAGAGGACTCCTCGGGGTCTGCTGCGAGGAGGTAGATGTTGAGCTCGAGTGCGTCCGCTCCTGTCTCCTCGATCAGCCCCGCGTATCTGGTCCACCCCCCGACGGTCACGCCGTTGAGGCTGGCGATGACAGGAATCGACAGGCTGGCCTTGAGGTCGGCCAGATGGCGGAGATAGTTGTCGGGACCGGTGGCGTAGCTGGGCATCACGGGGAAGTAGCCGGACGTCGCCTCTCCATAGCTCTCGGCTGCGAAGTGGGCCAGGCTGGTCGTGCTCAGCGCCTCGCGGTCGATCTCCTCCTCGAAGAGCGATGGCAGCACGATGGCCGCCGCCCCTGCGCGCTCCAGCCTCTTGGCAGTCTCGAGATGTCCGCCCAGCGGCGAGGCAGAAGGAACGATCGGGTTGCGGAGCTCCAGCCCGAGATAGCGGGTCGCGAGATCGCTCATTCGACGACCTCCTCGTGAGGAATCACTCGCTCGACGTCGGTGATCTGGGTGTAGAGCCGCCAGCGCTCGTCGATGTCCTGCTGAGCGAGGTCCATGAGCTGGTCGAAGCCCTCGGGGTTGGTGCGCGCCAACATCGCGAAGCGAGCCTCGACCTCTGCGAACTCGCGGAACGGCTTCGACGGCGGCCGCGAGTCGAGGTGGAAGGGGTGGTCGCCCTCGACGGCGTGGCGAGGGTCGTACCGGTACAGCGGCCAGTAGCCGGACTCGACCGCCTCTCGCTGATGGCTCATACCCAACGCCATGTCGATGCCGTGGGCGATGCACTGGCTGTAGGCGAGGATGAGGGAAGGCCCCTCGTAGGCCTCCGCCTCGGCGAGCGCCTTCACCGTCTGAGTGTTGTTGGCGCCGACCGCGACCTGGGCCACGTAGACGTCTCCATACGCCGAGGCGATCATGCCCAGGTCCTTCTTCCGAGTCCGTTTGCCGGCTGACGCGAACTTGGCGACCGCTGCCCTCGGCGTGGCCTTCGAGGCCTGCCCTCCCGTGTTCGAGTAGACCTCTGTGTCCAGCACCAGCAGGTTGACGTCACGGCCCGAGGCGAGGACATGGTCGAGACCGCCGAAGCCGATGTCGTAGGCCCAGCCGTCTCCCCCGACGATCCACACGGTCTTGCGGACCAGGGAGTCCGAGATGCTGAGAAGCTCCAGAGCCTCCTCCGTTCCGAGGTCCTCGAGCCTGCTCCGAAGCTTCTGCACGCTGCCCCGCTGGGCGGCGATACCCTCTTCCGTGGTCTGATCAGCGGAGAGGAGGTCCTCGACGAGCTCCGGGCTGAGTTGGTGACGCAGGTCAGAGAGCAGCCTCCTGGCGAACTCCGCCTGTCTGTCGAGCGCCAGCCGCATCCCGAGACCGAACTCCGCGTTGTCCTCGAACAGGCTGTTCGACCAGGCAGGGCCCCTTCCCTCAGCGTTGGTCGACCATGGGGTGGTGGGCAGGTTGCCTCCGTAGATCGAGGAGCACCCTGTGGCATTGGCGACGTAGAGGCGATCGCCGAAGAGCTGGGCGAGCAGCTTGAGGTACGGCGTCTCGCCACAGCCTGGACAGGCGCTCGAGTACTCGAAGAGTGGTTCCAGCATCTGCGAGGTCTTCACGGTCGCCAGGTTGATCCCTGCTCGATCCAGTTCGGGGAGGCTCAGGAAGTAGGCATAGCGGTCTCTCTCCACGTCCAGGTGGTCGAGTCTCGGCTCCATGTTGATGGACTTGTGCTTGGCGATCTCCTTGGAGGCGGCAGGGCAGACGTCGACGCAGACCCCGCATCCGGTGCAATCGTCGGGAGCCACCTGGATCGTCATCACCTGGTCGGGCCTTTCCCGCCAACGGAACTCCTTGGAGAGGAAGTTCGGCGGCGCGTCAGAGAGAAGGGCCGGGTCGAACACCTTCATGCGAATGGCGGCGTGGGGGCAGACGATCGTGCACTTGGCACAATCGATGCAGATCTCAGGGTCCCAGATCGGTATCTCCTCGGCGAGGCCCCGCTTCTCCCAGCGGGCGGTCCCGGTCGGGAAGGTCCCGTCAGGAGGCAGCGCGCTCACAGGCAGGAGATCGCCTTTTCCTTCCAGCATGAGACTCGTGACTCGCTGGACGAACTCGGGCGCTTCCGCGGGAACGGGAGGGGGTCTCGATCTTCCGGCCGAGACGTCGTCTGGCACCGTGACCTGGGCCAGGGTGTCGATAGCCGCATCGACTGCCCTGTAGTTGCGCTCGACCACCGTCGATCCGAACCGTCCGTAGGTGTGATCGATCTCGCTCTTGATCGCCTTGGTGGCCTCCTCGACGGGCATCAGGTCGGTGAGAGCGAAGAAGCACGTCTGCATGACCGTGTTGATCCTCCCTCCGAGGCCAGCATCGCGGGCCACGGTCCCCGCATCGACGACGAAGAACCGAAGGCCCTTGGCGATGATCTGGGCCTGGACCTCAGAGGGCAGCTCGTCCCACACGTCGCTCGATGAGTGAGGACTGTTGAGCAGGAACGTCGCACCGGGCACGGCAGATGAGAGCACGTCGACCTCGTCGAGCAGCTCGAACTGATGGCACGCCACGAACTCCGCTTCCCGTATCAGGTAGGTGGAGCGAATCGGCTGCTGACCGAAGCGCAAGTGCGACGTGGTACGGGCTCCTGCCTTGCGAGAGTCGTACACGAAGTACGCCTGGACGCTCAGATCGGTGCCCTCGCCGACGATCTTGGCCGAGTTCTTGTTGGCGCCCACAGTGCCATCCGAGCCGAGGCCGTGAAAGATCGCCCTGAGCCTGCCCGGCGGCTCCTTCAACAGGTCGGGGTCGTACGACACACTGAGGTTCGAGACGTCGTCCCTGATGCCGACCGTGAAGTGGGTGCGAGGCTCCGCAGACCTCAGCTCGTCGAACACTCCTGCCGCCATGGCAGGCGTGAACTCCTTGGAGGAAAGGCCGTAACGTCCGCCGAGGACGCGTGGCATACCTCCGAAGGCCGCACGCCCGTCGTTCACCTGCTCGACGAGTGCAGCGACCACATCCTGGTAGAGAGGCTCGCCCGTTGCGCCTGGCTCCTTGGTCCTGTCGAGGACGGCGATGGCCCGCACATCTGCAGGGAGGGCAGCCACGATCGCCTCGGCGGAGAACGGCCGATAGAGCCGCACGACGAGCAGCCCAACCCGCTCTCCCGACTCGTTGAGGTGGGCAACCGCCTCTTCCACGGCTCCTGTCGCTGATCCCATGACCACGATGACCCGGTCGGCGTCCGCAGCTCCTACGTAGTCGAACAGTCGATACCGGCGGCCTGTGATCTCGAAGAACCGATCCATCGCGCTCTGGACGAGGTCGTGCGCT
>CAZKJJ010000027.1:0-14044 GCA_964553055.1 uncultured Acidimicrobiia bacterium | reverse complement strand
ACCGCGGGGCCTCTCCTCATGCGGGTCCTAGGTCACGTCGCCACCACGGAGCACCCGGTTCACCGTTCTTGCGAGCGGCCGATGTCCTCCCACCAGGCCTCCGGATGGGCGGATGTGAAATCCCGCATCAGTTCCACGCACCGCTCGTCATCCAGGATCTCGATCTCCACACCTCGAGCCTGCACGTAGGCCTCAGGGCCCCGGAACGTCCTGTTCTCTCCTACGACCACCCTCGGGATCCGGTAGAGCAAGACCGCCCCTGAGCACATGTCGCACGGGGAGAGGGTCGAGTACAGGATCGACCTACGGTACGCGTTTGGTCCGAGGCGGCCCGCGCGCTCCAACGCGTCCATCTCTGCGTGCAGGACGACACTCCCCTGCTGAAGCCTCCTGTTGTGCCCTCGGCCGACGATCTCTCCTTCCACGACGAGGACCGAGCCGATCGGTATCCCTCCTTCGTCGCGGCTCCTTCGAGCCTCCTCCAGAGCTGCCTCGAGGAAGCGGTCGGTCATCATCGGTCACGGTAGCGTCGGCGGCCACCGAGTCCCCGCCGCCGGCGTGGCTGTGACGGGGTGCCCCGACCGGGCCGCACCGACCCGACTAGTTTTCGCCTCGGAAAGGAGTCACACCATGGAGAATGTGGTGCGCGCCGCTCTGCTCCAGGCCTCGTGGACGGGTGACAAAGAGTCGATGATCGACAAGTCCGTCAAGTACACGCGCGACGCCGCCGCCCAGGGCGCTCAGGTGATGTGCTACCAGGAGCTCTTCTATGCGCCCTACTTCTGTCAGGTACAGGAGAACGATCACTTCGATTACGCCGAGCGCGTCCCGGACGGCCCGACCACGAGCCTCATGCAGGAGCTCGCCAACGAGACGGAGATGGTTCTGGTCGTTCCGCTCTTCGAGAAGGAAGACGACGGCCTCTTCTACAACACGGCTGCGGTCATCGACGAAGACGGCGCCTACCTTGGGAAGTACCGCAAGACGCACATCCCCCACGTGAAGGGCTTCTGGGAGAAGTTCTACTTCCGTCCAGGCAACCTCGGCTATCCGGTCTTCGACACAGCGGTCGGCCGGATCGCTGTGTACATCTGCTACGACCGTCACTTCCCGGAAGGGTGGAGGGCCATCGGCCTGCGCGGAGCGAAGATCGTGTTCAACCCCTCCGCGACCAGCAGGGGCCTCTCCATGTACCTATGGAACCTCGAGCAACCCGCGGCGGCAGTAGCCAACGAGTACTTCATCGGAGCGATCAACCGGGTCGGGAAGGAGCCCTTCGGCGACAACGACTACTACGGATCCTCCTACTTCGTGAGCCCGCGGGGCCAAGTCGTCGAGGAGCCGGCCTCTGACACCAGTGAAGAGCTGATCATCAGGGACCTCGATCTCGATCTCATCGACGAGGTCCGCAAGCAGTGGGCCTTCTACAGGGACCGCAGACCAGACGCCTATGACGACCTGGTCGCTCCCTGATGGGGGCTCACGCCGAGCTGCTGGCCTGTCACCACCAGGTACTGCCCGACTGGCTGGCGCTCTACTACAGCGAGCCCATCGCCCTCGTCGAAGGTGAGGGAAGAAGAGTTCGCGATGCCGAAGGGAACCAGTATCTCGACTTCTTCGGAGGAATCCTCACCACGATCTCGGGTTACAACGTCCCCGAGGTGGTGGAGGCCATCCAGGCCCAGGCGCAGAGGATGCTCCATACCTCGACTCTGTACCTCATCGAGCAGCAGATCGAGCTCGCCGAGCGCATCGCCGAGCTCTCAGGAATCCCAGACGCCAAGGTGTTCTTCTGCAACTCGGGTACCGAGGCCAACGACGCCGCCCTCCTGCTGGCGACCTCCTACCGTCGCTCCAACCAGGTCTTGGCGATCAGAAACAGCTACCACGGCCGGTCCATCCCCGCGATAGCCGTCACGGGCACCAACTCATGGTCTCCATCCCCATTGACGCCGTTCTCCGTCACGTACGTCCATGGTGGTTACCGTTTCCGCAGCCCCTTTCGGAGCCTTCCCGACGATGAGTTCACAGCAGCGTGCGTAGCCGACCTGCGGGACCTCCTCACGATCGCCACCGCAGGAGACGTGGCATGCATGATCGCAGAGCCGATCCAGGGCATCGGCGGGTTCGTGACGCCTCCGGATGGATTCTTCGGCGCCATGAAGAAAGTCCTCGATGAAACGGGCATCCTCTTCATCTCCGACGAGGTGCAAACGGGGTGGGGGAGAACAGGCGAGAACTTCTGGGGCTATCAGGCACACCAGATGGTGCCGGACCTGCTCACCTTCGCCAAAGGAGTGGGAAACGGGATTGCCATCGGAGGTGTCGTGGCCAGGGCCGACATCATGGACTGTCTCGATGCGAACTCCATCTCGACGTTCGGAGGGAATCCTCTTGCGATGGCAGGAGCGCTCGCCAACCTGACCTACCTCACGGACCACGACCTCCAGACCAACGCCCTGAAGGTGGGGAACCACCTCAGGACCAGAATCGACCATCTGGGAGACACCTTCGCCATCGTCGGAGATGTCCGCGGCAAGGGCTTGATGATCGGCGTCGAGCTGATTCGTGCGGGCGGCACCGAGCCCAACTCCGAGGCGGCGAGCGCCGTCATGGAGGCGTCCAAGGCGGGAGGCCTCCTGGTGGGCAAGGGCGGATTGGCAGGCAACGTCTTGAGGATCGCACCCCCACTCACGCTCACCGAGGAGGAGGCGGACGAGGGCTTCGAGATACTGAGCAACGCAGTCTCGGTGGCAGCTGAGCTCTAGGAGGAGAACATGCGGGTCCTGATCAAGAACGGCCTAGTCGTCACGTCGACCGAGACGCAGCAGGCGGACGTGATCATCGACGGGAGCGAGATAGCGGGGCTCTTCACCCCCACGAAGAGCGCTCGCACCGAGGAGGGTGCCATCCCTCCGGCTGATCGGGTCATCGATGCTTCAGGCCGCTACGTCGTGCCCGGCGGGATCGACGTGCACACACACATGGAGTTGCCCTTCGGTGGAACCTTCGCGAGCGACTCGTTCGAGACGGGAACTCGAGCAGCCGCCTGGGGCGGCACGACGACGATCATCGACTTCGCGGTCCAAACCAAGGGGCAGGGCCTCATGGAGGGGTTCGAGACCTGGATGGACAAGGCAGACGGCAACTGCGCCATCGACTACGGGCTTCATCTGATCGTCGGCGACGTCAATGAGCAATCACTCAAGGAGATGGATGCCGCCCTCTCGGAGGGCGTCACCAGCTTCAAGATGTTCATGGCCTATCCAGGCGTCTTCTACTCGACTGACGGCGAGATCTACCTAGCCATGCAGAAGGCGGCCGAGAACGGCGCCACGATCATGATGCACGCCGAGAACGGGATCGCTATCGACGTCCTCATCGCCCAGGCACTCGCCAGAGGCGAGACGGATCCCATCTATCACGGGATCGTCAGGAAGTCGACGCTGGAAGGCGAAGCCACCCACAGGGCCATCAAGCTGGCGGAGCTGGCCGGCTGCCCTCTCTACATCGTGCATCTCTCGGCGTCCGAGGCCCTCGCCGAGGTGACAGCCGCCAGGGACTTCGGACTCAACGTGTTCGCGGAGACGTGTCCGCAATATCTGTTCCTGTCGCTCGATGATCTCGGCAACGGTTTCGAAGGCGCCAAGTTCGTGTGCTCGCCTCCCTTGCGCAACCGAGCAGAGGGCCACCAGGAGCATCTGTGGAGGGGTCTCGCCACCAACGATCTCCAGGTCGTGTCCACCGACCACTGCCCGTTCTGCTTCGACTCCTACGAGGGGCTGCCGGCTCAGAAGCGCCTGGGAGAAGGCGACTTCTCCAAGATACCGAACGGCCTGCCAGGAGTGGAGAACAGGGTCGAGCTCATCTACCAGGGTGGCGTTGCCGAGGGCAGGCTCAGCCTCAACCGCTGGGTCGAGGTCTGTTCCACCAACCCGGCCAAGATGTTCGGGCTATACCCCAAGAAGGGCACCATCGCCGTCGGGTCGGACGCAGACCTGGTGATCTTCGACCCCAGAGGGACGCACACCATCTCGGCGGACACACACCACATGCGCACCGACTATTCGTGCTACGAAGGCCTCGAGGTGGCAGGCAGCGTCGACGTGGTCCTCTCAAAGGGGAAAGTCATCATCGAGGAGGGCGCATACAGCGGAAGCCCTGGAGACGGGGAGTACCTGAAGAGAGACCTGAACCAGTACCTGATCTGAGGCGGCTGCCTCCACTGCCCCCGCTCGGTTGGGCGTTGGCACCTAGGCTGGAGCAATCCCCAGGAGACCAACGTGAGACTCATCCAGCACTGGATCAACGGCAAGCCACACGACGGGATACCGGAACGCACCGGTCCGGTCTTCGACCCCGCCACAGGCGAGCAGCAGGCGGACGTGGCTTTCGCGTCAGACGCAGAGGTCGATCTGGCGGTCGGCGCGGCCTCCGAAGCGTTCGAGGGCTGGAGGGATTCCGCCATCACCAAGAGGGCAGACGTCATGTTCCGTTTCCGGGAGCTCGTGCTCTCCCACAAGGAGGACATGGCGAGGATCCTCACATCCGAGCACGGCAAGACGCTGGCCGATGCCATGGGAGAGGTACAGCGGGGTCTCGAGGTGATCGAGTTCGCATGTGGAATCCCCCACCTGCTGAAAGGCGACTACTCGGAGAACGTGTCCTCCAACGTGGATACGTACGTCATCAGACAACCGCTGGGTGTGGTGGCCGGCATCACTCCGTTCAACTTTCCGGCCATGGTCCCCATGTGGATGTACCCCGTCGCCATCGCTTGTGGCAACACCTTCCTTCTGAAGCCCTCAGAGAAGGATCCGTCCGCCTCTCTTCTGGCGGCTGAACTGTTGGCCGAGGCAGGGCTGCCGGACGGAGTCTTCAACGTCGTGCACGGCGACAAGGCGGCAGTGGATGCCATCCTCACGCATCCGAGCATCGCCGCTGTGAGCTTCGTGGGCTCGACGCCGGTCGCCAGGTACATCTACGAGAAGGGGACAGCCCACGGCAAGCGAGTGCAGGCCTTGGGGGGTGCCAAGAACCACATGGTCGTCCTCCCAGACGCTGACATGGAGCTGGCAGCAGATGCTGCCGTGTCCGCAGGCTACGGCTCGGCAGGGGAGCGCTGTATGGCCATCTCCGTGATCGTGACCGTCGGAGACGCGCACGACGAGCTGCTCCTCAAGATGCGGGACAGGATCGCTCGGCTCAGGGTGGGGCCGGGCCTCCAGCCCGACGCCGAGATGGGCCCGCTGATCACCAAGGAGCACAAGGACCGGGTCGTCGGCTACATCGAGGCAGGCGTCGCCGAAGGGGCGGAGCTCGTGGAAGACGGCAGGGGCCTGAGTCCCGAGGGAGGTGAGAACGGGTTCTTCGTCGGGCCCACGCTCTTCGACGCCGTGACGCCGGGCATGCGCATCTATAGGGACGAGATCTTCGGGCCCGTCCTTTCGGTTGTCCACACCAAGCACTACGAGGACGCGATCGCGCTCATCAACGCCAACCCCTACGGAAACGGGACGGCCGTGTTCACAAACGACGGCGGGGCTGCCCGCAAATTCCAGAACGAGATCCAGGTGGGGATGGTGGGGATCAACCTGCCGATCCCCGTGCCGCTCTCCTTCTACTCGTTCGGTGGCTGGAAGAGCTCGATCTTCGGGAGCCACGCCATCTACGGACCAGATGGCGTGCACTTCTACACCCGGCAGAAGGTGATCATCGGACGCTGGCCTGACCCGATCCATCGTGGCGTCGACCTCGGCTTCCCCCAGCACCGATAGCGTCACTCAGCCACGACACCACCTCACCCGCCTTACAATCCGCGCGCCAGAGCCTTGGAGACCCGCGACATGTCCGGCGCCATCGACGTCATTCAGCACTTCTTGGAGGAGTTCAACCGCGGGAAGCTGCACGCGGTCGACCATCACCTGGCCCCCGAGTACTTCGCATCCGCGCCACCTGAGGGCGATCCCCCTGCCAACGTGACGCTTCACGGGCTTGCCTCTGACCTGAGGGCGGCCCTCCCCGACCTCACGATCGAGCTCTCAGAGGTCGAGAGACGAGGTGACCACATCGAGGGAACGCTGTCGCTTCGCGGGACCCACCAGGGACCCCTGTGGGGAGCACCTGCCTCGGGTGTACCGTTCGCCTGGGACGTTCATGCCGTGTTTCGAGTCGAGGGAGACCGTTTTGCGTTTGCTTTGACCGACCTGGAGATGCCTGACGTGATCGGAGCCGTCAGACAGCTGGGCCTGGTCAACCCTCCCGATCAGATGCACTTGCCACTCGAGCATCCCGTTGTCCTTCCCGAATTCCTGCTCCGGGCCATTTTCACCGGATCCTCAGGCGCGAAGCCATGCAGCCATCTCGGCCAGATCCGGTACGTGGATCCCGACACGGATGTGTGCGCTCGATGTGTCGCGTCCGGCGATGTGTGGCCTGCGCTGCGGATGTGTCTGATCTGCGGCTTCGTGGGCTGCTGTGACACTGCCATCAACACCCACATGAAGGCCCACTACGAGGAGACGGGTCACCCGATCTTCCGGTCGATCAGGATGGACGAGGGGTGGATCTGGTGCTACGAGGACTCCGCCTTCTTCGGTAAGCGCACGCTCGACCACTACCGCTGATGTCCTACATGATCTACCAGCGGCTGACCTCGGCCATCATCGAGAGGTACCGCGGGAGGCCTGAGGCTGCCGAATGCTCGGCGAAGGCCGCCGAGCTCCGAACATGGCTTGCCTCCTTGGACATCGACCCAGGCCTGCGGGATCCGATCGTGGAGCAAGCACAGGCAATCCAATCGGCCTTCGAGGATGCTCGCAGACTGAGCCCGACCGGGCCCGGCTAGACCGCACTGCCCAAGGCACCGATGGGCGCACCGCAGTTCGCCTGTAGTCTGCGCAAAGGTGAGGGAAGTCCCGGGCCTGTCGCGCACCTGTCCTTCCCTCGGGGGGATCAGGTCTCCGCTTCTGCTTGCCTCTTCTGCTTGAAGAGCTCCTTCACGACGTCCATGTAGCGGTCCATCTGCTGGATGAAAGCCTCGGCGTCTTCGCCAGTAGCCGGATGCCGACCTGCCATGGCAGCCACCGCGAAACGGGCCCCCCGGAAGTACGGATAGAGCTGGTCGAAGGGCATCGCTCTGGGACCGGGAACCGGATTGCCAGGCCTGACCAGCTCTGGCTCCGTCGCCGGAAGTCCGAGCCCACCGAGCACGTCGATGAGGCCGTCCTCAGCCATCCGGTCGGCGTAGTCCCGTGATACGAACCGCCACAGCTCTGTGCCGTCTGTGCCCACGATCACCATGGCTGGAATGGCGATGCTCCTGCGGTCCTTCGGATCCGACAGCCCGTAGGGACCGATCGCCAAGGACCGGTCGGGATCGCTGAGCAATGGAAAAGGCAGGACCAGATCTTCGACGACGGCTGCGTGCTGCTCAGGCGAGTCGATGCTGATGCCTGCGATCCGCGCGCCGAGGCCCGTGATCTCTTCGTATCGGGAGGCCAGGCTGACCAGCTGGCCCTTGCAGTACGGTCACCAGTCTCCCCTGAGGAACACGAGAAGGCTGGCTGCGTCGCGATGCTCAACGAGGCTCCAGGGGGCTCCTCCCTGGTCAGGCAGCGTGAACTCTGGGGCAAGCACAGCCGGATCACCCTATCGCGGGTCGCCTCTCCGACACCAGCCCCACCAACTCACTGCTCGTGCTTCTCTTCGGCCTCCTCAGCCCACAGATCCCTCATCAGAGGAGACCGCTCCAGCAGATCTTCCAGGGTGCCCCTGTCCACGACCGTGCCATGATCCATGAGGAGGACCTCAGTGGCGCGCCGGAGGGCTGTCCGCCTGTGCGAGACGACCAGACACGTGACCTCTCTCCGATCGAAGAGGCGCCGCCAGAGCTCCTCCTCGGTGTGAAGGTCGAGAGCAGATGAGAGATCGTCGAAGACCAACAGCTCGGCATCGGTCGCCAGCATCCTCGCTGCCGCCGACCGCTGGATCTGGCCGCCTGAGAGCTTCACACCTCTCGCTCCCACGACGGTCTCGATGCCATCCTCGAGACGCTCCAGATCCGGATCCAGCACAGCCAATGCGGCCGCTTCCCGAAGCCGTTCTCTGGTCACTCGCTGACCGAGGGCGATGTTGTCGGCGAGTGTCTCGGAGAACAGCCTGGGAACCTGAGGCGTGTAGGCAGATCGGGGAGGGACCAGGAACGACGCTGGGTCTCGCACGCGCACCCCGTTCCACAGAATCTCGCCTTCGGCAGGCACCAGGCCGAGCAGCGCACGCAGCACGGTCGTCTTCCCCGATCCGATCTTCCCTGCGAGGACTGTGAATGCCCCCCTCTCCAGGATGAAGTCGACTCCCTCGATGCCTACCTCGCCTCCCGGGTAGCGATACGCGAGGCCACGAACGTCGAGTCTGGCAAGCCGGTGCTCAGGCTTCAGCCTGGCAGGAGGAAGGTCTGGGAGACCCCCTTTGAGCGGAACCCTCGTTCTGTCGAGAAGGGCCTCGTCGGGAGCGTCGACGGCCAAGGCTCGCACGCGCTCGAACGCAACGCCTGTTCTCCGATGCTGGGCGATGATGTCGCCTCCGAACGCCATGTAGGACGTGAGCCGAGGCAGGTACGTCAGGAAGACCGCTAAGCCTCCAACCGTGAACGTGCCTGTTGTGATCCTGCCCGCGGCGGCGATGAGAACGAGGGCCGTGGCGACGGTCGCCATGTTGGAGTTGATGGAACGCAGCACCTCCGTGAGGAACGTATCCCTGAGCGCGGCTGTGCGCCGGATACCGTTGAGCCTGCGGAGCTCCTCGAGGACCGAAGCCTCGGCTGCGGCGAGCTTCACCGCCTGAGCTGCGCCGAACGTCTCGCCTATGAAGCCCGTCACTCGCTCGGTCGAAGCTCGCATCGTCCTGCGCCTGGCTCGTATCTGGGGGCTCAGGGCCTGTGTGAGGAGGATCGTCACCACGAGTGGTACCAGCACCAGTGCGGTGAGGGAGGCGTCTATGGCTGCCATGACGATCACCGACCCGACGGCGAAGAAGACGAGGCCGCCCAGGTCGACCCAGTTCTCCACATACTCGAGCAGGTCGTCTACATCGTCACGGAACGTGGAGACGGCTTCCGATGGGGATACGGGCAGCACTCTCGGGCCTGACGCCTCCAACAGCCAGCGGAGCAGATTCCTCCGCAGTTGCAGGGCCTGATCGTTCCAGTACGAGATCCATGCGAGGTCACCGACCGCGAGCAGGCCAATCCGGGCCCACGCCAGACCGAGGAAGGCGACCACAGGGATCCAAGGCGTGGAAGCGGCCGGATCCTCACCGGCCAACGTGTTGAAGACGAGCCCCACGAGCAGGCCGAAGAGGATCGGAGTGGCGTGGATGACCGTCCACATCGCAGCCGAGACGAAGAAGAGACCAGGCCGATACTTGATCATCTCCCAGGCGACGCGCAGCGTGCTCATCGGCCTGCGCCTAGGAGGTCACTCGACGCCCCCGCTCGGAGGAGGGTTGCATAGAGGCTGGTGGAGTCGAGAGCGAGCTCCTGGCGAAGACCATGCTCAGCGATCGTCCCTCCCGCCACCACCATGATCTCGTCCGCCAGCCTCACCGTCTCCAGTCGGTGAGCGACGATCACGACGGTCCGACCTCCGAAGAGCCGCGCCGTCGCGGCTCCCAGAAGAGACTCTGTTGCGGGATCGAGCCGTGAGGAAGGCTCGTCGAGAATCACCACGCCGGGGTCCTGTAGAAACACTCTGGCAAAGGCCAGGAGTTGGGCTTCGCCCGCCGACAGGCCCGTTCCGCCTGCCCCGAGGTGGGTGTCGAGTCCGAGGCTCCGTGTCCAGCTTCCAAGGCCGGCCCTGTCCAGGGTGTCCAGCAGCTCCTCGTCGGGCCGGGACTGATCGAAGAACGTCAGGTTGTCCCGAATGGAACCCCGAAACAGCTGTACGTCCTGAGTGACCACCCCGACCGACGCCCGGAGCGAGCTTTCCTCGACATCCCTCAGATCGACGTCCGCCAAGCACACCCGACCCTCATCCGGGTCGTACAGGCGCGCCAAGAGCCGAGTGATCGTCGTCTTGCCTCCTCCCGTGCGGCCGAGGAGTCCCAGCACGGTTCCAGGTGCGAGTGTGAAGCTGACCCCGTCGAGAACCCTCGCCCGCTCGTAGGCGAACGAGACGTCCTCGAATCGCACCCCGAGCTGCCCGGTAGGGAGGGCCACCGCACCCGAGGTGTCGAGCCGGCTCTGTACTCGACGCAGCTCGTCGATCCTGATGAGGCCGCCCGCAGCCCTCTGCAGCTCCTGGAACTGCTGTGCAACCTGCTCGATCGGCGTCCTCACGAGCTGGACGTACTGCACGATCAGGTAGGCGGTGCCCACCGTGATCGCTCCTTGGCTCACCAACCAGACGCCGACGGCCAGCGCCAGGAAGTCACCCGTGTAGAAGGCGAAGTTGGCAGAGACCCAGAAGACCGTCCGCTTTCGCCACGCGGTCGTCGTTCGGTAGTAGAAGTCGCGCATGACGCCCACGAACCGCCGCATGGTGAAGGCACCTGCTCCGAGTGAGCGGATGTCCTCGATGCCTGTCAGGCGCTCCTCGATGAAGCCGTACATGCGGGCGGACGCGTCCCGCTCCTGCTCTGAGGCGCGTACTGCCAGCCTTCGCATGCGAACGATCACCGCCAGCACAGCCAGTACGTAGAGCCCGATGATCAGCCCGATCCGCCAGTCGACCGTCCACGAGACGACCAGAACCCCCATCAGCAGTAGTGCGCTCCCGGCAAGCCTGACGGTGAACCGCGACAGGAACTCCGAGACGGCCGTCACATCCCCGTCGACTCTCTCGATCATCTCGCCGGGAGTCGTGTTGGTGTGGAACCCCATATCGACGGCCAGCAGGTGCTCCGTGAGGTCCTCGCGCAGGCGGTTCGTGGCGGTCCAGCCGATGTCGGCTCCGACGTAGGTGGCCACGGCTGCGAACGCCTGGTTCAGCACTCCGGCAACCAGGTAGGCGATCCCCCCCGCGACGAGCCCTGATACCGCGGCGCCCGCCAGCGAGGCGTCGATGAACCGTCTCAGGATGAGAGGAACGACCAGCTGGAGGCCGATCGAGCCGGCCAATGCTCCCGCGAGCAGCGCCACCCTTCCCCTCTGGGGAGAGAGGTAGGTGATCAACGTCGAACGATACGAGGGCGCGGTCATGGCCGAGATTTCACGGGAGCATCGGGACGCTACTCGAAGCAGACGTGCCAGGCTGCGGAATTGCCGGTCTCGTGGAGATCCGCCCCGCTTCCTGGGGGTATTGGCAGAATGGAGGTTCCCTCATGGACTTCGGTGTCGTACTCCAGACCAACCCTCCCGCAGGCAGGGTCGTGGAACTGGCGAGAGTGGCGGAGCAGGCTGGCTTCTCGCACGGGTGGACCTGGGACTCTCACGTACTGTGGCAGGAGCCCTTCGTCATCTTCAGTCAGATGCTGGCCGCGACGGAGCGCATGGTCGTGGGGCCTCTGGTCACGAACCCGGCGACCAGGGACTGGACCGTCCTGGCATCCCTGTTCGCGACCCTGAACGACATGTTCGGCGAGAGGACGATCTGTGGAATGGGGCGAGGCGACTCCGCCGTGCGGGTGATCGGCCGCAGACCCGCCACGCTGCAGACGATGGCCGAGTCCATGAAGGTCATCAAGGACCTGGTCGCGGGCCGCACGGTCGACTATCGAGGGACCAGCGTCAGGCTTCCGTGGGTCGAGGAAGGTTGGGACCTCCCGATGTGGGTAGCTGGATACGGACCGAAGGCGCTCACGCTCATCGCCAAGGAGGCCGATGGCTTCATACTCCAGCTCGCTGACCCATACCTCGTGAGATGGACTACCGAGTTCCTTCGTGAGCGAGCGACCGAAGCGGGCAGGGACCCAGCCGAGATCGAGATCTGTGTGGCGGCGCCTGCCTGCGTGGGCGATGACCTTCCTCACATGCGAGACCAGGTCAGGTGGTTCGGGGGGATGGTCGGCAATCACGTCGCCGACCTCGTGGCCCGGTATGGCCAGGATGCTGACAAGGTGCCAAGGGAGCTGTCTGACTACATAGCCGCCAGAGAGGGTTACGACTACGACCATCACGGCAAGGTGGACAACCCGACCATCGACTTCGTCACAGACGAGGTCGTGGACCGCTTCTGTGTGTTGGGACCCGTCGAGCACCACATGGCCAGGATGACCGAGCTCCGGGACCTGGGAGTCGATCAGGTCGCCATCTACCTCATGCACGATGCACAAGAGCTGACGCTCGAGGCATACGCAGAGCACCTCGTCCCAGCCTTGGGCTAGGCGCGCCCCTCGCCCATCGACGCATCGAGCCCCCGATGGAACGCACGTGGCCGCACTACGCTCATCACATGGACTTCGTCGAGTGGCGATCCCATCCTGAGCTGAGCAGCCCTGCCGTCATAGTCGCGTTCGAGGGCTGGGGAGACGCCTCCACTGCCGCTTCCAGTGCCGCCGAGTTTCTCGTCGAGATGGCCGAGCCACCGTTCGCGGCCCTCGATCCTGAGGAGTTCTTCGACTTTCAGATGCAGCGGCCACTCGTCCAGGTCGACAGCGGAGGGAGCAGAGAGCTCCATTGGCCTGGAGGCGAGTTCCACGTCGTCCGCCATCCCGACCGCGATCTCATCGTGCTCGTGGGCGAGGAGCCGCATCTCCGCTGGCGCACCTACTGCCAGGGTCTGGCGGAGGCCTTCCGGGCCTTGGATGCCGAGCTGATCGTCACCCTCGGCGCGTTCATCGGAAGGGTGGCTCATACGCTTCCCGTACCCGTGTTCGGCGTCGCGACCGACCCCGCTGTCATTCCGAGGCACGGGCTGTTCGCGTCCGACTACCAGGGACCCACGGGGATCATCGGAGCCCTCCACGACGAGCTCAGGCGAGCGAACATGCCAACCGTCTCACTGTGGGCTGCCGTCCCCCACTATCTGGCAGCCAACCACAACCCAAAGGTCGCCTTGGCCCTCCTCTCGAAGACAGGGGAGATCCTCGGCATCCCCTTCGCGCTCGAGGAGTTGCAGGACGAGGCGTCCAACTTCGAGGTGAGGGTCTCAGAGGCCATGCGACAGTCAGACGACCTGGTCGCCTACATCAAGGAGCTGGAGGCAGACACCACGCAGCCAGACATGAACCCTGAGAGCACGGACCAGCTCATCTCGGAGATCGAGCAGTTCCTCAAGGAGACCTGACCTCCCGCTTCGTATGATGGCTTGGTGATCTACCGGACGCAGGCTGGTGGGTGGACGGTCTTCGCGATCGAGGACGGCTGGTTCTATCGGGATCCGGTGGACTTCTTCCCGACCTCCGAGCCCTCTGCCTGGGATGAGGAGCTCCAGGAGAACGGACTGTTGAGGGTGAGCGCAGGCTGCTTCCTCCTCGCCAGAGACGACACGTTCCTCATGGTCGACTCGGGTTTCGGTGCCGGCCGTCCTTCGTACTCTCCGGAGGCCCGGGCGGGGCTCCTGCCAGAAGCGCTGGTCGAGGTCGGCGTCGATCCCGCCAGCGTCCGGGCGGTCCTCCACACCCATCTCCATCCTGACCACACGGGCGGCGACACGACCATGCGGGGAGAGCTCTTCTTCGAAGCTGCCTCCTTCTATGTTCACACCGCAGAGGTACGGCATTGGACGACGGGTGATCGCATGGGCAGCCAGGCTCAGGTGACCTTCCAGCCGGTTCTCGACTCGGGCCGGGTCGAGCTCGTCGAACGCGACACCGAGGTCACCCCCGGCGTAACGATGATCGAGACGTTCGGACACACCCCTGGGCACATGTCCGTCGTCGTGCAGAGCGAGGGCGTCAACCACCTCATTGTGACCGGGGACGTCACACACCACCCACTCCAGGTGCAGCATCCTGACTGGGCCATCGCGCCCGACGTTGACGCGGCTCGGGGCATCCGTGCACGGAGGAAGCTGTTCGAAGCGGCCGCCGACTCCGATGCGATCATCGCCGCCGGGCACTACCCGAAGCCTGGATTCGGGAGGATCGTGCGCGAGGAGAGGACCCT
>CAZKJJ010000026.1:5053-14084 GCA_964553055.1 uncultured Acidimicrobiia bacterium | reverse complement strand
GACAGGTCCGGGTGAAGGAGAAGCCCCTGGAGGAGACACCTCGGGAGGTGGCGGCTCTGGCACGCCTGGCGATCGGCACGACCATCCTGGCCAGCCGCAAGCTGGCTGAGCTCCTCGCCTCATGGACCGAGATGACCGCAGACGAGCTGACAGATCGGGAGGACGACGACGAGGCGGTCTCGTTGAGACACATCCTGATCGGCACCGCTGTGGCGGTGTCTGGTGCCATCAAGGGCGTCCTCGAGGTCGCTGGTCCCATCCTCGATTCCTTCTTCGAGCCAGGGCCCTCCGAGAAGCTCCCAGGGCCTGTCCGTTCGATCATGCAGGACCTGGCCGAGCTCGGTGCCGACGAGGAGGCGAGGAGCGTCGCCTATGCGCAGACGGCGTTCTCAGACGCCGTTGACAGGGTCTTCAAGGCGTTGAGCCAGAGCCCGGAGCTGGCGGAACTGATTCTCGAGCAGACCGCAGGACTGGGAAGGGATGCCGTCAACGAGCTCAGGGACGTCGCCTGGCGGGCCGATCGGCTGAGCGAATCAGCCGTCCGGAGGCTGACCAGGCGATCCCCAGGAGACTCCGATGCCTGAGTTCGAAGGCCAGGGACTGCCTGCAGGCTTCTTCACTCGTCTGCTCGCCTTCGTCATCGACGTCGTGATCGCAGGGCTGCTTGCGGGCGGTGCCATCTGGGTGGCCACCACGATCCAAGAGGCGTTCGACACATTCGTGAACACGAAGATCTCCCTAAGGAACATCGCACTGGCCGTATCGCCTTTCGTCTTCGCCGGATACTTCGTGTTGCTGTGGGCTCTGGCAGGTCGGACCCCAGGGAAGTGGATTCTGGGGCTCCGCATCCTGTCGACGAAAGGAGCCAACCCGACCGTTGGCCAATCCGTCATCAGGGTCCTCGGCTATCTGCTGTCTGCGATCGTTCTCTACGTCGGCTTCCTCTGGGTGCTGGTCGACAAGGAGCGCAGAGCTTGGCACGACCATCTGGCCGGGACGTCTGTCATCTACGACCGCTCCCGGGCTGGGTCCTTGCCTAACAGCCGTCGATAGGGCTACACCTGGGGCCACCTGGCCGGAGGAATCGCCATCGTCTCCCCACCGGTGCGGCTGTTGCAGCGTGCCCCCCTCGATAGGTATGGGCTGCTCTTCGTGCTGTTGGTGACCTTGCTCCTCCTGTTCGGATCGTTGGGGAGCTCCTTGGGGCGGCTCACGGTGTTCGTCATGCAGGTAGCCGTGCTGCTCTTCGCTCTTGCCACATCTGCGGTCGGCGTCAGAGTGCTGCGGTTCGCACTCTTGGGCGTTGCCCTCGCCGTGATCCTCGGCGTTGCCGCGGCCTTCACGGAGGTCGACTTCCCGACGCTCTTCGGGGTGCTCTGGAGCCTCATGCTCATTCCCGTCATCGCTGCGGTCCTACGGAGGCTGGCTACCCACGACGTCGTGAAGACATCGACCGTCTTCGGCGCCATCTGCGTCTACCTGGTGATCGGACTGCTGGCTGCCTACGTGTACGTCGTCATCGACGGCATCGCTCAGACGCCCTTCTTCGTGTCGGGTCCGAGCACCGGGATCTTCGACTACCTGTACTTCAGCTTCGTCACACTCACCACACTCGGCTACGGGGACTTCACCTCGTCTCTGGACATCGGTCGGGCCGTTGCGATGACCGAGTCGGTGATCGGCCAGATCTTTCTCGTCACGGCAGTTGCCAGGCTCGTATCGCTGTGGAGGGGCCCTCGTCAATCGGCTGCGGAAGCCGACTCACCCGATGCCTGATCACGAGTTCCCTCCCTCAGAGCTCGATGACTACCCGCGACCGCTGAGGGTTCATCTGCCTCGGGTCGACATGCGGAGGTTGGTGCAACCGGCGACGGTGAGAGGGTTGGTGGCCGTGATGGCAGGGCTGATCCTGATCGTCTGGGGACTCGAACGAAATCACATCGCAGACGTCATCGGGGTCTCCTTGATAGTCGTCGCTCTCGTCGACGTGACGGGGAGCAGGCTCGCGGGGACGGGATGGCTCGCACGTCTCGGAGCCGGCATCGCGTTCGCAGTCGGTGTCACCCTCGTCATCTGGCCGAGCATCACCGGGGCTGTTCTCGGGCTCGCGCTTGCGGGATTCTTGCTCATCAGCGGGGTGGCCGACCTGGTTGGGTTCGCGCGTATGCGAGCCAGAGCGGGAGTCTGGCCGCTCCTCCGTGTCATCTTCAAGATCGTGCTGGGCGTCGTCATTCTGATCGCAGGTGAGGAGGTCATCTCGGCTGCCCTGCTCCTGGTCGCTCTCTCCTGGATAGCGGCAGGCGCCTTCACCCTCGTCACCAACCTGCGAGCAGACACCGAAGAGGAGGCACGCGTCAGCGATTCGTGGGAGCGCTTCCTGACGTGGCTCGACCTCAGGGAATACAGCCGTGATGCCAGATTTGAGCTCTACGAGAAGCTGTTCTACGAAGGTCCTGACACCCGACGCCGGGTGACCCGCTTCTTCACGCTGATGGGCTTCGCAACGGCCATCGCCACGTACGGCGTCGTTCAGGACTCCACAGCTGTGGTCATCGGGGCCATGTTGATCGCGCCCCTGATGACGCCCCTCATGGGCACTGCCGCTTCCCTGATCATGGGTTGGCCGAGAAGAGCCGAACGGTCCGCTCTGGTCGCCCTCAGCGGGATCGCCTTTGCCGTGGTGCTGGCGTTCGTGCTCGCCGCCACGGTTCCCGCTCTGATCAACGTGACCACCAACACCCAGATCGCAGCCAGGGTGAACCCCAATCTCGTCGACCTCCTGATCGCGCTGGCCGCAGGCGGTGCAGGAGCCTTCGCACTCTCGAGGCCTGACGTGTCGGATGCCCTCCCAGGCGTGGCGATTGCGATCTCGCTGGTGCCTCCGTTGTCCGTGGTGGGGATCACGCTCCAGCAGAGGGCCTTCGACGACGCGCTCGGCGCTTGGCTGCTCTTCACCACCAACATGGTGGCGATCCTCGTCGCAGGCGGGATCGTCTTTCTCCTGACGGGATTCACGCCACTGCGGAGGGTTCGCGAGCAGCGCGATTGGATCGGTCGCACATTCGCCACCGTCGGGCTCCTGGCGCTGGTCGTGTTCGCCATTCTCGCCGCCAGTAGCCAGCAGCTCAGTCTCAGCTTCACCGCCCAGGCCTCCATCACCGCGACGGTTCAGGACTGGGGTGACGAACAGGACGGCATCACGGTGCTGCAGGTCCATGTCTCGGGATCGACCGTCGAAGTCGCGGTGGCCGGTGAGACGCAGCCAACGGACATCGACCAGCTGGCAGCCGATCTCGCGGCTCAGACGGCGCGGGAGGTGGAGGTCGTCGTGCGGTGGTTCCCAGAGCAGACCTTCACGGAGCAGGCCGCTCCCTCCTGAGCGTCTCGGATCAGCCCGTTCCCAGGGCGTCGCTCCCAGGAAGGCGACGGGCGTCGAGAGTCTTGATCAGCTCAGCACCGAACAGGAGGATCTGTGCCGAGTAGTAGATCCAGGCCAGCAGGAGAAAGACAGCTCCTGCCACCGACGTAGCCGTCACCTGGCCGATGCTCGACAGGTACCTCCCGTAGAGCCACGTTCCCAGGCCGAGGGCGATCGCCGCTGGGATCGTCCCCAGCCACACCTCACGCCACTCGAATCTCGTGTCAGGAGCGAATCGGTACATGAACGCCAGCAGCAGCGTTCCGAACGCGTATGGCCCGATGATCAGGAACGCGCTCAGACCCGCGTCCACGATGTCGACCGCGACGCGCACCTCGATTGCCTCGACGATGGTTTGCGCCAGGACCATCGCGAGAATCGTCGCACCGAACAGACCGACCAGGGCAAAAGAAACGACCCGCCTCCTCAGGCTTGCCTTGAGCCCGGTTCGCCAGGGAACGTCGAAGATCAGGTTCAGCGCATCACGCCAGGCACCGAACAGCACAGACGCGCCGAAGACGAGCACGATGAGGCTGACCACCTGTAGAGACGACGTCGCCGCGGGCGAGGCCACCCCTTCGATCAGGTCGGCTACCAGCTCCGCGACCTCGGGACCCAGCACGCTCTGGAGCCTGGCCTGCAACTCGCCGTGCGCTGTTTCCTGGCCGATGACCAGCCCAGCCAACGAGATGGCCAGAAACAGGAGAGGGGCGAGCGCGAACAAGGAGTAGTAGGCGAGGCTGGCGCCGAGCCTGATGGCCCTGTCCTCGGAGTACGAGCGCCAGGCCTGCCGAGAGATGGTGAAGAACAGGCCGATGCCTCGGGCGGACCGCACGACTGCGCACGCTAGCCCTCTGGGTTCCCGGATTGACACGGCGATCTACGGACACAGGTCGATAATCCGTCTCGTATGGCGGAGAACGGCGGAACTACCGCCACGCAGAGCCATCAACAGCTGCCACCGCAGAGCTGGTACGGGATATGGATTCCGAGGGCGATCGTCACGGTCGTCGTCGTCCTCGCCGCGGTGGCGTTCACCGCCTGGTTCTACGAGAGTACCGCCGACTTCCTCCTGACGATTCTGGCTTCCTTCTTCGCATCGTTCGCGCTCCAGCCTGCCGTGCAACGGCTGGTCACACGAGGATGGAGACCGGGAGTGGCGGCCATCGTCGTCATGGTCATCGCCCTCGTCGTCCTCGTCGGGTTCTTCGCCGCAATGTTCGCGCTCGTCATCTCCCAAATGATCGCCCTCGTAGAGCTGTTACCTGGATGGATCGAGGACGTCGTCGCCTGGACGAACCAGAACTTTGGCACGACGATCGACACCCAAGAGCTACTGGACGAGGTCCAGCGGCTGCCGAGTCTCCTCCGCGGTTACGGCGACGACATCGCGGGGGCCGTCCTGGGCGTGGCGGGGAGCATCATGGGTCTGTTCTTCCGCGGCCTCACGATGGTCCTGTTCATCTTCTACATCCTGGCCGAGGAGCCCAAGCTCCGAAGGGCCATCCTCTCAGGTCTGCCACCCCACAGGCAGAAGTACTTCAACGAGATCTGGACGGTGAGCATCGAGAAGACAGGCAGCTACGTCTACTCGAGGGGGATCCTGGCAGGGATCTCGGCACTCTATGCGTCCATCGCCTTCGTCATCATCGGGGTCCCTGCCGCCGTTCCGTTGGGCCTGTTCGTCGGTGTTGTCTCGCAGTTCATCCCCAACATCGGGACCTACATCGCCGGCTTCGTTCCCGCGCTGGTCGCGCTGCTCAACGACCCGATCGACGCGGTCTGGGTCCTCGTCGCCATCCTCGTGTACCAGCAGGTCGAGAACCTGCTGCTCCAGCCCCGCATCACCGCGGGGACGATGAAGGTCCACCCGGCAATCGCCTTCGGGGCGGCCATCATGGGAGCCCTGCTCCTGGGGGCCCTCGGAGCCCTGATCGCAATCCCGGTGGCAGCGACGGTGGTGGCGCTGGTGGGAACGTATGCGAGACGCTACGAGGTGGTCGACCACGAGCTCCTCGAACAGGCGGAGCAGGAGAGGCTGGAACAGGAACAGGCCGCGTCGCGCCGGTGGTGGCGCCGAGACGGGAGGCCCGGATCTCCCTCAGAGGAGAGCGCGGGAGGACCGGATCAGCCCTGACCGAGCAGGATCGCCTTCTGCGCTTCGAACTCCTCGTCGCTGAGTTTGCCCTGATCGTGGAGCTCACTCAGCCGCTCCAGCCCTTCCAGGACCGTCGATGCCTCTTGGTCGAGCGAAGGTCTGGTGGCGAAGTAGACGAACATCCCGAGAATCGGCAGGAACACGATGGCAATAGCCCAGAGGGCCTTGGCTCCGCCGTTGATCTCCTCTCGTTTGAAGAGGTCCACGAGCGCGAAGCCCCACAGCATGACGAGAGGAATGAAGACGAGCAGGAGCAAGACGACCTGAAGAAACGTCACTCGATGGCACCTCCGGCGTCCGCAGCATAGAAACGGTTCCGGGTGGAGTAACGCGCGACACGGCATCGATGGTCAAAACAGATGGTCGGATGGGAGGTTCTTTCTTGACTACCAGGACGCGCACCTACGCGACGAGTGGCTGGGTCTACTTCGCCGCTACGGTGCTCTTCGTGGTCGGGGCCATGAACATCATCTATGGCCTCGTGTTGCTGTTCAACAGCGATCACGCCGTGCTGACCTAAGCAGGCTTGCTGCTCTTCGACTTCACTACGTGGGGCTGGGCACTCCTGGTGCTTGGGGCCCTGCAAGTGCTGACAGGAGCAGGCGCTCTCTCAGGAGCTACCTGGGCGAGGATCCTCGGCATCATCATGGCGGGGCTGAGCGCCCTCTCGGTGATGCCCCTTGCAGGCGTGAACACCGGCTGGGGGCTGATGATCCTGGCGATCGACATCATCATCATCTACGCGCTCGCCGCCAAGGGAGGCGAGGTGGAGGTGGAGACGGTCGCTATGTGAAGCGGCCTGTGTCGGTCGGGGTCGGCCGGCCCCGACCGACGCAGCACCCTTCTCCGGCGGTTTAGATCTTGAGCTCGAGGGCCCTCCGCTTGACGGATCCTTCGACGCTCCCCATGCCCAGGAACTCTCCGTCAGCCTCGATTGGCCATGGGGGATCTGTCCGTATCGAGAACCGATCGCCCTTCATGAGCTTCACGTTCGGGTGGTCGAGATGCTTTCCACGCTGCACCATCGGCTTCAGCGTGAGTGCGAGTCGCTTGGGTCCGCTGAAGACCTGAACGTCGACCAGCCCGTCTGCCGGGTCGGCATGCGGCGCCATGCTCATCCCGCCACCCAGAAAGCGGGCGTTCGACACGACGATCATGAGGGCGTCACCCTCGAAGCGGTCCTCGCCGCACGTCACACTCACCGAAGCGTGTGGAAGTCGGAACAGCGCCGGCCAGATACCGACCTGGTAGCGGAAGGGCCCCAGCCAATCAGGCAGCCGATTCGCCTGTTCCACCACACCTGCTGTGAGTCCGCTGCCAGACGAGTTGACGAAGTGGCGCTCTCCCCAAGGGCCCTTCATCGCCACGACGTCGAGCGGGGACGTCAGTGACGTGACGAGATGCCCTGCTGCCTCCTCGAGGTCTTGTGAGATGCCGAACGTCCTGATCAGATCGCAGCCCGTACCGGCAGGAAGCACACCCAGCACGGGAGGCGACGCCCAGGGCCCTCGCATCAGCCCGTTCACCACGAGATTGATGGTCCCGTCGCCTCCAACCGCCAGGAACCGACGACGACCCAGGGCAGTGCCCTCGGCCACCAACTCGGCGATGTGGTCAGGGCTTCCGGTTTCGTGGAGGTCGGCTGGCACTTTGCGCCACGCGAGGGCCCGATGGACCCTGGCGACGATGTCGCCCTTGCCACGTGCCCCGGGATTCACGATCCCCCACCATGGTCCAGCCTCCTTCGAAGAAGCTTCATCCGCTGACCAGGAGGTGCTCACAGAAGGGAGGGGCTCTGGTCGTCGAGGATCATGTTCTTGTCTTCACGTACGAACTGCAGCCGACCCTGTGGAACCTTGCTTGCGATGGTCAAGGCACCGGCGTCCATCGCCTCCCAGATCTCCTGAAACGGGGCCCGTCCTCTCACCCACTTCTCAGCGATCATCACTCCGTGCCCAGGCAATACGGTGAACACGATGGTTCGCTCGTCTGACGGATCCCTCAGCGACTGTGATCGAGAGAACGCCTCTCTCACCCCCATCGCCTGCGCATCGGAGGCGCAGGAGACGAGGTAGTCGTAGTACGGCGGGTCGAGCGGGACGAACTCGACTCGCTCGGGATCGAAGGCCTGGACGCCCCTGTGCCCGTGCAGTTTGGAGCGAAGCACCGGGACCTCTCCTTCGATGCCCCAGCCTGCATCGAGCGCGATTCGGGGAAGGAGCTGATCCATCGCCATCAACTCAACGCCCTCCGAGGAAGGTGGCGTCGAGGGGAGACCCTCGATGGGCCGGTAGAACGCCCCCATGCCGTTGGGACGCAGTCCAGCGATCACAGCCAGGTCGTCCGTGGTCACTTGCCCCTTGTGGACGGGCCTGATGCTCCCTGTCACGGTCGAGATGAGCCCGTTGAGCAGGGGCTCCCAGGTCCCGAAGCAGCCTTCGCTGTAATGGTCGGCTACGGCTTTCGACACCGCGGGTACCTTGACGAGGTCCGAGATCACGACGGGCTCCGTGAAGAAGGCCCGCACGTTGAATTCAGAGGAGGCCACCGTCATGGAAGTGGGCGTGGACAGCCCCTCCCACACATCGGAGGGGATGACGTCCGCGATGGCTTCGTGCTCTGCGACATCCTCGGTGCTCACGGTCGTGACGAGGCGCAGGACTACGTCAGCGACGATCTCCTTGGGGGTGCCGACGCTTTGGGGGTGGGCGCCCACCAGGTCGAAGTGGAATGCGCGCTCGGGAGCTTCGTCACCGACGATCAGCAGGACCCGGATGCTCTTGACCTGCGCTTGCACGACACGCTCCAAAGCGAGGATGGGACCTCCGCGCCTTCCCTGCTCGTACAGCACCCGATAGGCCTGATCGCTCAGGCCCTCCATCCGGAACTCGTCGGGGTCTGGAACCTCTCGGTCGAGGGCGGTCTCCAACCGGGTCAGGACCTCCCGGAACTCCTCGGGTTTGGCCTGAACGAGCGTGTAGACAACCGGATCGTGCCGAACGCCGTAGGTTGGTCTGAGCCGGAAGATCACAGCCCGGCGCCACGTCAGCGGCTGACCGAAGGGTCCAGTGGTGACGACGAGGTCGGTGTCGGCGTCCGGAACGTCAAGGACGACGTGGCCTTGCCGCTCGAACTCTCTCTTCAACTCCGCGACGAACTCCTCCAGGAGGGGGTGCATCTCCCCTGGCAGGAACGCCACCCGAACCGTGGGAAGGACAGGCTGTCCGTCGAGCCATCCCAACGCAGCAGGATGTCCGACTGCCGTCATGTGTCTGCCGACCTCCTCCAGCCCTGGAGCTTCAGCACCCTAACGGCGAAGTCAGACAGGCGGGGAACGAGTGCGGCAGCCCAGACCAACAGGATGTTGAAGGCAGGAACGACGACTTCCGCCCGGTTGCGCTCTATCGCCTTCACCACGGCACGGGCGACCTTCGAAGCGGGGACGGGCTTCGAGA
>CAZKJJ010000026.1:0-5043 GCA_964553055.1 uncultured Acidimicrobiia bacterium | reverse complement strand
GCTCGACGAAGGGGGTGTCGACCCGGCCCGGCAGCACGGTCGAGACCTCGACGCCGAACTGTCGCAGCTCTTGGCGCATGACGTCCCCGAAGCCGACGAGAGCGAACTTGGCCGAGACGTACGGCGTGTCGAGCGGAAGAGCCTTCTTGCCGTCGACCGAGGCGATGAGAACGACGTGTCCCGACCGTCTCTCGATCATGTGCGGGAGTGCTGCCAGGACCACTCGGGCTGTCCCGTAGAAGTTCACCTCGATCGAGCGGGCGATGTCGCCCATCGTCACCTCAGAGGCCGGCGCTCTGATGTACTGGCCGGCATTCCCCACCACGATGTCGACCCTGCCCCATGACTCGATGGTGCGGGTGACCAGATCCTCGACGTGGCCATGGTCGGTGACGTCGGTCGGGACGACAAGGGCCTGGCCGCCTCTCGCCTCGACCTGCCGAGCGGTCTCGGCCAGTTCCTCAGACCTCCTGGCCGCCAACGCCACTCTGCCGCCTCGATCTGCGAGTGCCAGGGCCACCGCTCTCCCGATGCCGGAGGAGGCCCCCGTGACCAGTGCAACCTGATGATCGACCGCGCTCAGCCGACTCCTCCTCCGAGGGACCGACGAAGCGTACCGCCAGGGCCCTGGCAGTGGCGCTCGCCTGCAATGGATCTAGCCTCACACCCGTGGATCGCTACTGCTTCGCCTGCGATGAACCCGCTTCGAGTGAGAGATGCCACAAGTGTGGCAGGGAGACGTGGCAGGGGTCAGTGCGAGGTGCGGACCGGGTCGCGAGCTCTGTCGGAGCATCGGACGTCCGAGTTGGACCCTACGAGGACCAGCGACGCATCCGCCCTCGGTGGGGATATGCAGCTGCTCTTGTCGGGCTCGCGGTGCTGGTCCTGGCGTCTCTTCGCCTCCCCTCCGCCATGCAGGAGGTGCCCCCTGAGGAAGTTGCAGACAGGGCCACCGCTCAACCCACGACGACGTGGACCTTCGAGCCATCGCAGCGCCTGCCGTGGTCATTGGAGGTGGGATCGTGGGTCGGGGTCGTCACTCCACAGGGACGCGTTGACGTGCTGGCGGGTAACCCACTGCCCGGGGCGACACCGCAGGGCGCCGTCTTCGACGTCCTTCCGAACGGCTCCTCCCTGGTCATCGACGAGGATGGTCTCTCTGTCTGGGACCCAGAGCTCGGGCAGCACACGTTCGGTCCTGTGCGCGGGACCCACGCCGAGCTCTCGCCAGACGGCGGAAGGTTGGCGGTCACGTCAGACAATGCCCTCGAGGTGTGGGACATCCCGACGGGCCAGCTCCTCAGTTCCTTTCCCGTGACCCCTTCTCAGAGTCCCAGGTGGGCGCCAGACTCCTCTCTGGTCGGCACATCCACAGAGGGCGGTTTCGGGGTGTGGCGCCTCGGTGCGGGCGAGCCCGCCGCGAGCGGACAAGGCAGGCTCCTGGCGGTGTCCCAGGATGGCGTGGCGATCTGGAACGGATCGACGGTCGAGCTGCGGGCCTTCGACGGCAGATTGGCCAGGAGCTGGGAGGGCCTCGTACTCCCCGAGAGCGGAAGGGCGGAGTTCGATCCGGCGGGACGCTTCTTGGTCCTCGAGGCTCAACAGGTCTCCGAGACCGACGACGTGGCCTCCCAGACCGACGACACAGCCTCCCAGACCGACGACGTGGCCTCGCAGACCGACGACGTGGCCTCGCAGACCGACGACGTGGCCTCGCAGGCACGAGGGCTCTGGCTCCTCGAGGTCTTCGGGACCACGCAGAGCAGACTGGCGGCCGCAGGGCCCTTCACATGGGCAGGAGACGGCAGCGCTGTCCTCTACCTCGAGAACGGAAGTCTGCAGGCCAACCCTGTCGAGGCCGGATACAGAGCTGGGCCGCTGGGTCCCCGGGTGTCCGAGCCGGTGCGCCCTGAGGACAGGCTCCGGATCTACGACTCGGCGCTCCGTCCCGTGGGAGCCATCCGTTACGTAGACGGGTTCAACCACGTCCGGCATGTCCTGGAGGGCGGTCTCGTCTGGCCGCCATCAAGCACAATGTCAGATCCGGAGCTGGCCGCCGTCACCCGTACCCCTCTGATCATCGAAGGCGCCACCCGTGTGCCCGTCCTGGCCTTCGACCTGGAGGACCACACAGCCACCCAGCTCGCGGACCATTCCATCTACGTGGAAGGCTCACTCGGCCCTCCGTTCCTGATCCAAGACGGTTACTCGCTCACAGCCCTCGAAGGACTCCCCGTGTACACGGACGGCTCCTCCGTGAAGGCCGTGGCCCGCTCAGCCGTGGAACTGGTCCTCGACGTACGGGAGCTGTCCGAAGAGAAGGTGCTGGCAGTCGCAGGAGTTGAGAACAGCCTCTTCCTGCTGGCGGAGACGGGCGGGAGAGGCACGCTCTACCACGTCCCCCTCTGGAGCTCCGTGCTCGGACCACCGCTGCGCGACACCCGCTTCCCTGAAGCCCCGCCCCTCGCCGTGATGACCATCGAGCCCACCGTCGAAGCCGGCCGCATCACCGTCTCACCTGACGCGTCGACGCTGGCGATCACCATCACGTCTCCCGAAGAGGGCGAGACGACGTCTGTCCTCTGGGTGGGCCGCGGGCTCCCCCCCTGCTGGCCCATGCTCAACAATGTCTGCCACCTCGGAACTGCGCAAGGTGGGGCGGTCGACTACTCCCCTGACGGTCACTGGCTGCTGGTTCGCGACGGTGAGGGCATCGGTCGCGCCTACTCGACGCGTGGCAGGGGTTCGGAGGACCTCGGCGTGCCAATCGGACCCATCGCCGCGTGGGCAGGTCCCTGAGGAGTCGCCTGCTGGGTCGCTACCATGCCAGGCGGTGGTGGCTCTCCAGCACATCGGATCCGGAAAGGTGCGAGAGATCTACGCCCTGGCCGACGACCGCCTGCTGATCGTCGCATCCGATCGTATCTCGGCGTACGACGTCGTCCTTCAGGACATGATCCCTGACAAGGGCAAGATCCTAACGCAGCTCACCGTCTTCTGGCTCGGCTTCCTCGGAGGCCCCCATCATCTCCTCACCGCGGACGTGAGCGAACTGGCGGTGCCAGGCATCGAGGACCTCCCAGGCCGGGCGATGGTCGTGCGCCGAGCAGATGTGATCCCCCTTGAGTGCGTCGTGCGCGGATACCTGTACGGATCTGCATTCGTCGAGTACCAAGGAGGGGGTGGACCCAGCACCGAACGACTTCCACCCGGCCTCAAGCTGACGGACAGGCTCCCCGAGCCGATCTTCACGCCCGCCACCAAAGCCACTTCAGGGCATGACGAGAACCTGACGGAGCAGGGGGCCAGAGATCTGATCGGCGCCGGCCTCTACGAGACACTCCGAGAGAGGTCCATCGACCTGTACGTGCGCGCCGCCCGGCATGCCGAGGACTGTGGCCTGATCCTGGCAGACACCAAGTTCGAGTTCGGCTTCGCGGACGATCAGCTCATCCTCATCGACGAGGTTCTCACGCCAGACTCGTCCCGGTACTGGCCTCTCGACCAATGGAGCCCGCCGAGCGACGTTCCCTCCTTCGACAAGCAATACGTGCGGGCCTGGCTGGATGACTCGGGCTGGGACAGGACCCCCCCCGGGCCCCGTCTCCCGGCCTCCGTGATTGCAGGTACTCGGCAGCGATACCTCGACGCATTGCGACTCATCACAGGCCAGGAGATCGCCACGTGAGAGTCCAGGTCCTCGTCAGCCGCCGGACCGACATCTCAGACCCACAAGGTCAGACAGTGGCAGCCGCCTTGCGGGACCTCGGCTACGAAGAGGTGCAAGACGTGAGGATCGACAAGTCGATCACGATCGTCCTGACAGAGAGAGACCCCGAGACATCACGGCAACGAGTCTCTGAGATGTGTGAGAAGCTCCTCGCTAATCCGGTCATCGAGGACTTCGAGGTCTTGGTGGAGCCATGAGAGTCGCCGTCGTCGTCTTTCCAGGCACGAACTGCGAGCTCGACGTCCAACATGCCCTCCGCCTGGCAGGAGCGGACGCAGAGCTCATCTGGCATCGTGAGACCGACCTGTCGTCTTTCGAAGGGGTCGTCCTGCCCGGCGGCTTCGCGCATGGCGACTACCTGAGGCCAGGGGCAATCGCCCGGTTCTCGCCGGTCATGAGCGACGTCCGCCGGATGGCCGACGAGGGCCGAGCCGTCCTCGGGATCTGCAACGGCTTCCAGATCCTGTGTGAGGCAGGTCTGCTTCCCGGAATGCTCATCCAGAATCAGACACCTCGGTTTCTCTGCCGGCCCGTCCACGTACGGGTTGCCTCCACCGCAACGGTGCTCACCGCAGGTCTCGAGGTCGGAACGGTGCTGCAAATGCCCCTCAACTCGTACGAGGGCAACTACACGAACCCCGACCTTCCATCGCACCTGATCGTGCTTCAGTACTGCGGCCCGTCCGGCGAGCCGGCTCCGATCCACAACCCGAACGGGTCGTCGGCGTACGCGGCAGCCGTAGCGAATGAGGCAGGAAACGTCGTGGGCATCATGCCTCACCCCGAACGAGCTTCGGAGCTCGTCCTCGGTTCTTCCGATGGAAGGCTGCTTCTGGAGAGCTTCGTCTCCGCCCTCGCGCATGCCTGATCACAGGGAGCTGGGCCTCACGGACAGCGAGTACTCCCAGATCGTGGCCACGCTCGGTAGGCACCCGCGGCCAGCAGAGCTGGCTGCCTATTCGGTGATGTGGTCCGAGCACTGCTCGTACAAGTCCTCGAAGCGACATCTCGCTCGTCTGCCCACCGAGGCACCTTGGGTCGTCGTGGGACCTGGTCAGAATGCGGGCGTCGTCGACATCGGAGATGGATGGCTGGCCGCCATTCGCATCGAGAGCCACAATCACCCTTCTTTCGTTGAGCCCTATCAGGGCGCAGCGACGGGGGTCGGTGGCATCCTGCGCGAGTTGTTTTCGGTCGTGTCCGGCGGCATCCAACGCTTTAATGTTGTTCATCTTAATACCGCTGATGTGCTCCATCACGAGCACACGCCGTGTGACATAGTCCCAATAGATTTCGGGAACGTACAACCGTTT
>CAZKJJ010000025.1:9980-14335 GCA_964553055.1 uncultured Acidimicrobiia bacterium | reverse complement strand
GAAGGGAGCGCCAGCCCCCTGACGACCACGGCGGGGATCCCTGACGCCTTGCCCATCACCAGGTCGGCCGCGGCTGCGATCTCGTCAGCCACGGCCACCTCGGTGGCCTCCAGGATGCGGCCATGGGTGTCTGCCGTGCCCCGCAGATCGAGCATTGCTGGCAGCCCCGAGACGCCGATCGCCACGTCGACCAGCCCCCTGCGCCAGGCCCTGCCGAACGTATCGGTGACGACGACGCCCAACCGAACGCCGAACCTGCGCTCCAGGCGAGTACGGATCCGGTGCGCTGAGCGGTCGGGATCCGGGGGAAGGAGCGCAGCCTGGCCTGGAGGCATGTTCGATCGGTCGACGCCTGCGTTTGCACAGACAAAGCCGTGACGGGTGAGCGTGATCGCCAACTCAGCTCTTCTTCGGAGCACAGCTACGGCCTGGTCCTCGACGAGGGCGCGGTAGGCGTCCTCGTTTGCGATCGAGGCCACCGCGCCCTCCGACTTCGAGACGACCTTGTGGGTGACGACAACGACGTCCCCCTCCTGCGGCGCCACGCCCATTGCCTCGAGAGCCTCGGCGAGGGCCTCGGACAGGTCGGAGCCTGCCTCGATCTCCCCCAACCCGGCGACCGGGATGATCTCGACGCTCACAACAGGTCGACCAACCACGACGCGAACGCCGCAGCCGCCTCGGGCTCCGCGATCCGCGTGTCTGCCACGTGGACCACGAGCTCCTCGTCTGCCAGCTTCCTCCTGTCGGCTGCGTCGACCCCGTCGACCACCAGGTCGGTGAGAAGACCCTCGTAGGACCGCACAACGCCTTCGTTGCCGGCAGGGAACCCGAGCGAGGCCAGAACCCGATCGGCGGGACCCTTCAATGCCTTGCCTCCGAAGAACGGGCTGACCGCCATCACCCTCTTCGCTGCCTCCACGGCGGATGCGATGCCGGGGATCGCCAAGACGGGCCAGATCGAGAGCGGAGGGTTGGAAGGGCCGATGACGACGACATCGGCATCCTCGATCGCTTCGATCACCCCAGGCGCTGCCGAAGCCACCGCTGCGCCCTCGAAGCGCACATCGTGCACGGGGTCCTGGTGGCCCCGCAGAACGAAGTAGTCCTGAAACGAGCGCCACGTCCCGTCTGACGTCCTGATCCATGTACGAACAGGGTCGTCTGAGGCCGGGAGCACCTTGTCGGTGACGCCGAGCCGCGTGGCAAGACGGTCGGTGACCTTCGAGAGGGACCACCCAAGGCCCAGATGAGACGTCCTGAACAGGTGGACCGCCAGATCTCTGTCTCCGATGCGAAAGGTCGTATCGACCCCGAAGGAGGCGAGCCTCTCCAGCGCCGAGAAGGTGTCGTCTGCGACCCCCCACCCGTCCGGTCCCTCGCACTCGGCAAGGGTGTACAGCACCGTGTCGACATCCGGCGACACATAGAGCCCGTAGATCTCTTCGTCGTCGCCGATGTTGACGACGACCGTCAGGTCAGCCATCCCGAGCCGGGATAGGCCCCTGGCGAGCCGTGCCCCTCCTACGCCTCCTGACAGCAGCGCGATCCTGGTTGTTCGAATATTGCCTTCGTTCAACCTCAACCCCACAATGTGTCCCGTATGTCCGTCGTCCAGCGTCGTTCTGACGCGCCCCCTACCCACCTGACGGTGGTCGCTGTCATCAGGGCGGTCGACGGCAAGCACCTCGCCGCAGCCCTCGAGGCCGTGGCGGGGCAAGGATACGAGCTGGCAGCGAGGTACGTGGTCGGCGGCCCACCCGAGGCGAGAGAGGTCGCCAAACAGCACGACACGCCGTGGCATGCTTCGTTGACCGAAGCGCTCGGAACCATCGACCAGAGCGCTACCCACGTCTGGTTCCTTCATGAGGACGCCGTGCCCAGCCCGATGGCCCTGGGAGCCCTCGCAGGGGAGTTGGAGAGACTCGACGCCACGGTGGCGGGATCGAAAGTCCTCAGGCCGGGGCCGATCCGCACACTCGAGTCGATAGGCGCCGCCACAGACGTGCTCGCCCACCCGTTCCTGGGTCTCGAAGAAGACGAGGTCGACCAGGGCCAGCACGACATCGTGAGGGACGTGTCGTTTGTCCTCGGGGTCTCGCTCCTCGTGAGGCGAGACCTGCTGATGGGGCTCGGGGGCCCAGATCCGATCATGGCTCCTGAGTCGGCAGCGATGGACCTGTGCTGGCGGGCCAGGGTGGCGGGAGGACGGGTGGTCGTCGTGCCCTCATCTGAGGTCGTTCACATGGGCGACTGCAGGGCCCATGCGCCCCCGTGGAAGGAGCAGGGCGGCCGCATCCGCGTGATGCTGAAGAACTACTCGCTTCTCACGTTGCCGTGGACGCTGGCGGCTGCGCTCCTGGTAGGGCTCGGCACGTCGCTGGTCAGGACGTTCACAGATCGCAGGTCAGCCCTCGTGGACTTCGCTAAAGCATGGGTATGGAACGTCCTTCGGCTGCCTTCGGCCATCGCGGCGAGAAGGCGCATCCGAAGAGCACGAGTTGTCGGAGACGAGGAGCAGTTCCGCTACCAGGTGAAGGGGTCAGTCGAGCTCAGGGACGCAGCTGCCCAGGTAGCGGAGAGAATCCGGCGCCGTTCGGAGGAGCGAGCCGAGGAGCTCCCGCCGGAAGTCAGCCAGTCTGGGATGGGTAGCGGCCCGCCCTACGTGGCTGCGCTCGCCGTTGGGGCGCTCTACCTCATCGGCTCGACGTGGTCGATCCTCATCAACGGGGTTCCCGCCGTCGGGTTCACCCTTCCTGTGGGGCGTGCCTCCGCCGCGCTCCAGTCGTGGGCGGGTGGCTGGAACCCTGCGGGCCTGGGTTCTGCTCAACCTCCGCATCCCTCGGTCACTCCCACTGCCCTGGTCGAAGCCATGTTCCTGGGGAACTCCGCCATGGCGACGACGGCGCTCACGGTGGGAGCTGTGGCTCTGGCACTCATCGGGACCACTCGGGCTCTGAGGCGCCTGGGTGCGAGCCCCTTCACCCGTTACGCGTCAGGCGCGGCGGTGGCCGCCGGGCCGGCCGCCATCGGGCTCGCGTCTGCCGGCTACTGGCCAGGGATGCTGGCGGTCGGGGCTGCCCCGTGGGCCCTCGTCGCACTGCTGGCACCGTGGCCCGAAAAGCTGCGGGCCAAGGTGGGATGGATCGCCACGGCAACGCTGCTGATCGGCCTGCTGGCCTCCTTCTCTCCCCTGGCGTTCGGGGTCCCACTCCTCACGCTGGCACTGTGGGCGATCTTCGGTCCCGGCCGTTGGCGTGCCGTTGCCCGCGCTCTCCTCCCAACACTCCTGGGGCTCATCCTGATCACCCCATGGCTGTCGACCGCAACCGTCGGCGAGTTGTTCGAGCGAGGTACGCTCGCCTTCTGGAGTCCCTCGCCTGCGCTGGTCGTGGGACTCGCTGCTGCCGTGGTGGTCACGATCCTGATGGGCGACGCCTGGTCAGCGGGGCTGGCCGCCACGGGCGGCGTGTTGATCGCCTTGGGCGGTGTGTTGGCTCGTGGTGTCGAAGTGGGCATCGGCAGGGAGCCCGCCGTAGCAGGACTCGTCGCGGGCGCGCTCGGCAGCGGCCTGGCGGTGGCGGCCGCCCTCGAGGCCCCGCGAAGGCTGGAGGTCGCAAGACTGTGGCGCAAGATGCTGTCGTGGGTGGGGGCAGCAGCAGGGATGCTCGTCGTCGCATCGGCCCTCCTGGTGGTTCCCGACGGCAGAGCAGGGCTTCCCGCAGACCAATTCGGTGAGGCCCTCGACTTCACGGTGAACAGGTCGGATCCCCACGGGCCTGATCGGATCCTCCTCGTTGGCCCTGCGGGTACTCTCCCGGGAGAGTTCAGGACGGCAGAGGACTTCACCTACCGGGTCGTGTCAGCGCCTGTGCCTCCGCTGGCTGAGGCGTGGCTGGCGGACCCGCTGGAGGGCGACGAAGCCCTGGCGGAGACGCTGCGAGGGCTGATGATGGCCGATGAGGTCCGGCCGGGCGAGGCCCTGGCTCCCTTCGGGATTCGCTGGGTCGTCCTGACCGGGCCCACCGCATTCGACAACGCGCTGGCCTCCCAACTGGATCTGCGTCCCCTCTCCCTCGTCGACTACAAGGTGTTCGAGAACGAGTTGCCAGCACCCCGAGCCGTGACTGCGGGAGGCGATCCCTGGACGAGGGTGGGCACGGCATACGAGGGCAGCGTCACCGCGCAGCGTGTCTACGTCTCAGAGAACGGCGACTCGCGATGGGGTCCGGAGTGGTCGGCGAGCGGCTGGGCCAACGAGGTGGCCGGTTCCTCAGGCGTAGCCCGGTTCGAGGGAGTGCCAGGCTTGCGGATGCTGGCCCGGCTGACGGCGCTGTTCGTCGCGGTGGCCCTCG
>CAZKJJ010000025.1:244-9970 GCA_964553055.1 uncultured Acidimicrobiia bacterium | reverse complement strand
AAGGCTGGGGAAGCGGACATGAGAAGGGCAGCCGCTCTGGTGGCGGTTGGCCTCTTGGCCCTGGTTGCCGCGACGGCTCCCGAGCCGCCCCCTCCCGAGGCGACAGCTCCGACGACGACCACCACCACGCCGGAGCCCACCACAGCAGCCGCCTTCTCGAGCTGTCCTTGGGCTGTCGCCTCCGACCAGGAGGAGACTTTCATCGGCCTCGACACACTGCAGGCAGGAGACGTATTGGTCACGTTCCCGTTGGCGGGCGAGACTCGCCAGACGATAGACGACAGCTTGCCGGGCCCTGGAGCGACCTCGATCAGGCTTGGTCAGTACCTGTCGCAGGGCCTCGCTCCGGCCACCGTCGAGTACTCGGACTCGCCTGCCGCCACTGCTGCCCTCGTCAGCTCGCAGGGGAGGCTGGCTGCCACGGTGTGTCCTTCCTCGACCCCCAAGGTATGGCACCTTCCTGGAGGCTCGACCGAGGGAGAGACTGAGCTGATCCTCCAGCTCTACAACCCGTTCTCGGAGAACGCGACCGTCACGGTCTCCGCCCACTCGGAGTTCGGACCCGAGCAGGCAGAGGACCTCGAAGGCCTCGTGGTCGCGGCCAGGTCATGGATGACCTTCGACCTCCACACCGTGTTTCCAGGTAGGCACTCGATCGGCCTCAGGGTGGGGACCGACGTCGGCAATGTCGTGCCTGCACTCGTCATGACCCTCGAGAGGGGCTCTCAGGCGATGTGGACAGGGCTCGGCAACGCCGAGATTTGGGAGTTTCCGCTCGTTCGCCTGGGCGAGATGCAGGCGACACTGATCGTCGACAACGAAGGCCCTGAGGAGGTCTCGTACGAGCTCGACCTGGTGGGAGAGGAGGAGACGCAATTTGCGGTGACGACGAGATCGGTCCCTGCGCTGGCCCAGGACGAGGTCGTGCTCTCGGAGCTGGCAGAGGGGCGCATCGGCGCCAGGGTCAGGGCAGACGGTCCCGTCTCCGCCGTGGTGGCGGCGAGGGGAGGTCGGGGGTTCGGCGTGGTTGCGGGCTCAGCCCTGACATCGCAGCAGTGGCTCCTTCCCGGCTTCGGCGCCCACCCTGACGCCTCCTATCAGGTCTGGCTGCTCAATCCCGGGACCGCAGACCTGACGGTGACGCTGAGCGCCTTGTCCGCAGACGGGTTGTCGGGAGCCCCTGACAAGGTCTCGGTTCCTGCAGGAACCGTGCGGACCGTGCCGATCGGGTCGTTCCAGGTCTTCGGCATGATCGCCGAGGCCCCGCAACCCTTCTCGGTGGCCTGGTCGGCGGAGGTCGAGGGGGATGTCGCGTTCGTGCAGGCCATACCGGTACGGCAGCCCTGAGACCCTCGACTGCTCATCGAGGGTTTGGTGTGCCTCGGCGGGCGGAGCCCGCAGACCAGGGGTTTCGCGGCGCCGCCAACCCTCAATAGGGCATCGAATCACAAAATCGTCTTAGGCGCGAAAGCGAGCCTAAGACCAGCCCGGAGAGTAATGCTTGGTGCGTGGGAGCTGCCGGCGTATCGTGGCCTCATGTTTCAGCCGTGCGTGCGCTGCGGGGCTCCTGCGTTGGCCGTCATGACGTTCAGCTACCCGGCCCGAGCCGTGTGGGTCGACGATCTCTCTGCGTCCATCTCCCCAGGAGCCGACTACCCGTTGTGCGGTGCGCACGCCGACAGGCTCTCGCCACCTGTGGGCTGGACGCTGGCCGACCGAAGGACGACGGTTCGTCTCTTCGCACCGGTCGAGGTGGCCTGAGGCCACGGCCGCAGGCGTGCCACTCGATCGGGATCTCATCGACGCGGTACGGGATCTGGATGCACACGAGCTTCGCCGCTTGGTGATCCTGGCTCAGGCGAGACTCGAGGGGGCGGGTCTCATCGACCATGCCAACGCGCCTCGCGTTTCCCTTCGACAGAAGTGGGTTCGCTGCGGAAAGCCTTCCTGCAACACGTGCCCGCACGGACCGTACTGGTATGCGTACTGGTACGAGGACGGGATCAGGCGCTCCCGGTATGTAGGCCGTCTCGAGGACGGGGAGATCCCAGGACAACAGAAGGCCGCTCGGTAGTGTGTCGTCGCCTGGCTGAAGGGTTCCCATGGAGTGTCCCACCTGTGCAGCGGACGAGGTCATCGAGATCCGTCAGAAGCTCCCCGACGGAACGGAGCTGCAGTTCTGCTCGTGTCACCGCTGCGACCAGAAGTGGTGGGACAGGGACGGGGAGCATCTCGACCTGCAGGCTGTCCTGAAGCTGACGCGCAACTCGACGCCCTGATTCCATCCGATCACCGGTAATCTCACGCCGCATGGGTACCTCAGGTCTTCCGCGGGCCTGGGCACTTGGCTTTGTGGCCGTCGTCAGCCTCTCGATCCTGCTGCTGATGAACGTGTGGCTCGCCTTCCTACCGACGACCCCCACGGGCGGGGACACGGGAGCCCACGTGCTGGCGCCTGCCTTCATGCGGGACGAGCTGCTCCCGAACGGGCGTCTGAGCGGATGGAGCAACAGCTGGTACTCGGGGATACCCCTCTACTACTTCTACTTCCCACTCCCGGCGTTGGTGATCGTGCTCCTCGACGTGCTCCTTCCCTACGGCGTGGCGTTCAAGCTGGTCACTCTGGCGGGCGTTGCTGCCCTGCCGTGGGCTTCGTACTACCTTGCCCGGTCGCTCTCCTTCGGGCGCACCGTCTCCGTGGTCGCAGCAGGGGGAGCAGGCGGGTTCCTGGTCATGGAGAGCTTCACGATCCTTGGTGGGAACATTCCCTCGACGCTGGCAGGCGAGTACTCCTTCTCGTGGGCGCTGGCGCTGGGGCTGATCTACCTGGGCATGCTGATCAGGTCGATCGACGACAGGCGCCTGCTCCCCTGGGCAGGGGTGATGCTGGCCCTCACCTCGCTGGCACACATCGTGGTGACGATCGCCGTGGTCCTGGCCTCGCTCGCCGTTCTCGTGGTGAGGTCAGGGACCGGGAGAACGATCCTGACCTGGGTGCTCGGGTTCTCGATCGCTGCCTTCTGGGCGCTGCCGCTCGCGGCCAGGTTGGACCTGACCGCCAACATGGGCTGGATCCCACTCTCAGGCCTGGACGATGTCTTCCCCATCGAGATCTGGGCCGTTGGCCTGCTGGCGGTGGTCGGCGCTGTGATCGCCTGGCGCAAGACCGCCTACTCGGCCGTCGTCCTCACGCTCACGTTCCTCTGGCCACTGGCCGGCTACTTCCTGCTCCCGCAGGGCAGGGTGTGGAACGGCCGTTTCCTGCCGTTCTGGTTCTTTGGCCTGCACTTCCTGGCCGCCGTCGCGGTTGGCAGCGGTGTCAAGGCCCTCGCCAGGCGGCTTCCCCGCTCCCACACCACCTGGTGGCTGCGCGGCGCCTGGGTCGTGCTCGTCGGGCTCGCCGCGATCTGGGTGGCGGGATCCTCTCCTCCGGGACTGATCGCCCCCGCCTGGAAGGCCAGCGTCTGGGTGGTACTCGCCATCGGGCTCATCGGGCTCCTCCTGACGGTCGCGCTTCCGCCGAGGATCGACTTCTCCAGAACAGCCCCGCTGCTCGGGATCTCGGTGTTCGTCGTCGCGGGCATGCTGGCCGTGAACTTCATCGCCGGTTGGTCGAGGTGGAACTACTACGGCTACGAGCGGAAGGAGAGCTGGCCAGAGTACGAGGCGCTCATGGCCGAGATCGACCAGTTGCCGAATGGCAGGCTGCAATGGGAAGGGAACTCGGATCTCAACAAGTACGGAACCCCGATGGCACTGATGTTGACCGACTACTGGTCGAAGGGGCACCCCTCTCAGGAGGGGCTGTTCTTCGAGTCATCGATCACGACGCCATTTCACTTCATCAACTCCTCTGAGATGAGTCTCGACGCCTCCAACCCGATCCCCGGCCTGCGGTACCACGACTTCGACTTCGACCGTGGGCTCCAGCACCTGCAGCTCTACGGCGTCCGCTACTACATCGCGTTCACCGAGGAGGCCAAGGAGAAAGCCCGGTCGGATCCGCGGCTCCGCGAGATCGTCGAGTCCCAGCCCTTCATCGTGTTCGAGCTTCCATCCACCGACCTGGTCGAGGTAGCGACCAACATCCCCGCGGTCTACGAAGAGCCAGGACATCTACCGCTCGTCGGGCTGCTCAACCTCGGAGAGGGAAGCGACGATGAGGAAGGGCAGATGAGCTTTCAGGACTTCGCACTCGCCTGGTACGAGGACCTCGACAACCTCGATCATCTCGTCACGGCCGAAGGCCCATCGGCGTGGCCGCGGGTCACGTCGCCTGACGAGCTCGAGCCGAGCCCGGTGGCGGTGACAGGCGTCGTCTCGAACATCGAGCTCACCAACGACCGAATCAGCTTCGACACGACTGCGGTGGGAGCCCCCCACCTGGTGAAGGTGTCCTACTTTCCCAACTGGACGGCCTACGGTGCCGAAGGCCCTTACCGGGCCACGCCCTCTCTGATGGTGGTGGTCCCCAACTCTCAGCACGTCGAGCTTCGCTTCGAGCCGACCTGGGCAGAGTGGACAGGCCGTATGCTGACGCTGGCGGCGCTTGCCCTCCTGGCAGGCTGGATCGTCGTGAGACGCAGGGAGCGGGTCTCGTGAAGAACTACCTCAAGTCGTTCATGAACCGGGAGACGTTCTGGCAGTTCATCAGGATGGGCCTGGTCGGCGGCTTCAACACGGTCGCCTTCTTCATCTTCTTCAACATCTTCCGTTGGTGGATCGACTGGTCGCCCTTCTGGTCGGTGACGTGGGCGTTCGCGCTGGCCACGTTCCTGTCCTACCTCCTCAACAGGCGTTGGACCTTCCGGATCAAAGGCGGCTTCGGAGGCACCAGGGAGACGGTGACCTTCTACGTCGTCAACCTGCTGGCATGGGCCATAACCGCAGGGATGGTGGTCGTCGCCGAAGCGTGGTTCGGGCCCCTCGACTTCGTCCAGTCCAACCTGGTACTCGTGCTCGCCACGGGAATCGTGGTGATCCCCAAGTTCGCCGGCTACCGGGACGTCGTGTTCCGTCGCTCCCTCGCAGGCAACACCGAGCGAAGCTGAAACAGCCCCGCCACCGCGCCGGGCACTCTGCGGAGATACGAGGAGCGGGCCTTCCGCAGCTCCCGTACGGTGACAGGCACCTCGGCGATCCGATAGCCCGCCCTCTCGGCACGCAGCACGAGCTCAGTGTCGAACAGGTCACGGGTGAGCACCACCTGGGGGGCAAGCTCGGAGATCACCTGTCTGGAGAAGGCCTTGATGCCGTGCGTGTCGCTGACGCTCGTGCCGAGCAGCAAGCGGACGAGGGCGTTGAAGACGGCGGTCCCCGCGCGCCGCATCAGTGACCTGTGGTCCTCCGAGCCGGGAGCCCGCTTGGATGCAATGACGACGTCTGCCCTCTCTCTGAGCTCCCTGAGTCGGCTGATGAAACCGGCCGAGTAGTAGTCGATGTCGAACGTCACCACCCACGAGCCTCTGGCAGCCAGGAGGCCCTTGCGCATCGCCGCTCCGTAATCAGCCTCCTCGAGCCTGGCGACCTTCACGCCACCGGTGGCCAACCCCTGCGCGATGACCAGCGTGTCGTCTGTGGAGCCGTTCTCGACGAGCACGAAGTCCGGGTCTGCGCCGATCTCCGACAGCGCTGCCTGCATCTCAGAGAGAGCCGAGGCGAGGATCTCCGCCTCGTTGTGGATGGGGACGACCACCGAGAAGAAGTCGGTCATTCGGTCAGCCACTCTAGGAGTGGGCTGCGAGACCGCTGCGTACAATGACCGGCCCATGACAGAGCTGGCCTCCATCTTCAAGGCGTACGACATTCGGGGAAGAACGGATGGGGAGCTCGACGAGGAGGCGGCCCGCAGAATCGGGGCGGCGTTCGCCGCCTGGTCGGGATCAGGCAGGATCGGGGTGGGGAGGGACTGCCGCCTCTCTTCCCCTTCGCTGGCGTCCGCGTTCTCGATGGGGGCGCGCGGTGAGGGGACGGACGTCTTCGACCTCGGGGAGATACCGACGGACGTCGCCTACTACTACGCGGGCTCGGAGGGCGTGCCCACGGCGATGATCACCGCTTCCCACAACCCGCCGGAGTGGAACGGGATCAAGCTGTGCCGAGCAGGTGCCGCACCGATCGGATGGGACACGGGACTGCAGGAGATCATGAGGCTGGCGTCAGGGGAGTTCGAGGGGCTCGGCGAGGGCAGCATCACGCTGTTCCGTCCGATCCCCGGGTACGTGGAGCACGTGCTCGGCATCGTTGACCCTGAGAGGATCGGGATGCTCCACGTCGTGGCGGACGGTGGGAACGGCATGGCAGGCACCACCCTTCCCCACGTGTTCGCCAGGCTCCCTGCCAGGCTCACCGGTCTCTATCTCGAACCGGACGGGACGTTTCCCAACCACCCTGCCGACCCTTTGCAGCCCGCCAACCTCGTCGATCTGCTCGAACGCGTGGCCGAGCTGAGCCCAGACCTCGGCGTCGCCTTCGACGGCGACGCGGACAGGGCCTTCTTCGTCGACGACCTTGGGAAGCCGCTCTCGGGGAGCACGACCACGGCCATCATCGCTTCCTGGTTCCTGGACCGGCACCAGGGGGCCAGCATCGTCCACAATCTGATCTGCTCCCGGGCTGTTCCCGAGGCGATCGAGGCGGCAGGAGGCAAGCCTGTCAGGACGAGGGTCGGGCACTCGTTCATCAAAGAGGTCATGGCGACCAGCGACGCCGTCTTCGGGGGTGAGCACTCGGGCCATTACTACTTCCGGGACAACTACAGGGCGGACTCGGGCCTGGTGGCGCTGCTGGTGCTCCTCCAGGTCCTCTCCGAGGCGGGCACCCCGCTCTCAGAGCTGCGGAAGCGCTTCGAGCCATACGCCCAGTCGCCCGAGATCAACCTGGCCGTGGGAGACCAGACCGCGACACTCGCTGCCGTGGAGCGGGCGTTTGCCGGCGGAGAGCTCGACCACCTCGACGGTCTGACCGTCTCATGGCCCGACCGGTGGTTCAACCTCAGACCCTCCAACACCGAGCCGGTGCTCAGGCTCAACGTCGAGGCGCAGGACGCCGCAGCGGTGGAGAGGCTGGTCGAGGAAGTCAGCGCTTTGGTCGAGGGTGCCGCGTGAGCATCGACCAGGACCTCCTGGCGATCCTGGTGTGTCCCGTCGATCACGGCGACCTCACCGAGCGCGAGAGCGAGAAGGAGCACGCCCTCGTGTGCGGCACCTGCGGCCGTCACTACCCGGTTCGCGAGGGGATCCCGATCATGCTCGAGGAGGAGGCCTACCTCCCGTGACCTGGGAGATGCTGCGGACCTTGCCCGAGCAGTTCAGATGGGCCGCCGACCTCACTCTGCCCGACCTGCCCAGTGCGGAAGGGGTCCTGGTTGCAGGCATGGGAGGCTCGGGTGCCTCTGGCGACTACGCACGGCCCGTCGCCGCCGAACACGGCGTGCGGCTGGCCTCGCACAAGACCTACGGGCTGCCCGGGTGGGCATCCGCGGCCCGACCGCTGGTGGTTGCGGTCTCCTACTCGGGGAACACGGAGGAGACGGTCTCTGCCTACCAGGATTCTCGTGAGTCTGGCCTCGATGTGGTCGTCGTCGCGGGAGGTGGCGAGCTGGCACGGCTCGCTGCCAGTGATGGCCTCCCTTTCGTCGCCATCCCGACCGGTCTCCAGCCCCGCGCCGCTCTCGGGTACCTGCTCGGAGCCGTGATCAGGGTGGTGGCCGCCTCGACGGCGCTGCCTGACGTCCGAGCAGGCCTCGAAGAGTCTGCTGTCGTCTCGGAGGAGGTGATGAGCAGCGGCGAACAGGGCCCTCCACTTGCACGAGACCTCGCCGAGGGCCTGGCAGGAAGAATCGTGGTCGTGTACGGATCCGATGGCCTCACCGAGCCGGTGGCGAGGAGGTGGAAGACCCAGATCAACGAGAACGCCAAGACGGCGGCGTTCGCTTCTCTGCTTCCCGAGGCAGACCACAACGAGATCACGGGCTGGAGCACGCTCTCCGAGCTCACCAGAAACGCAGTGGGCGTCGTCATGCTCCGGGACGCTCACGAGCACGCGCGGGTGGCGCTCCGGTTCAGGCTCACCTCCGAGGCCATGGCGCCTGATGTGGGAGTGGTCGGCGAGGTCCATGCCAGGGGCGAGAGCAGGCTGGCCCGTATGGCAGCGTTGACCGTGGTGGGGGACGCCGACTCGATCCATCTGGCGGAGATGGCGGGGGTCGATCCGGTTAGCGTGAAGGCGATCGACCGGCTGAAGGAAGCGCTGCGGGAGGGCGAGTGAAGCACGACATCTCGGACATCTCACAGGCGGAGCAGGGCGCCGAGCGCATCGAGTGGGCGGGGAGGCGCATGGCGGTGCTCGCGACGATCCGTGAGCGGTTCGAACGCGAGAAGCCCCTTCGCGGCAGGACCGTCGGGGCCTGTCTCCATGTCACGGCCGAGACGGCCAACCTGATGCTGGCCCTTCGTGAGGGAGGGGCGAATGTAGCCCTGTGCGCCTCCAACCCTCTCTCGACACAGGACGACGTCGCCGCGGCGCTGGTCGCCCAGGGCATTCCCGTCTTCGCGGTCAGAGGGGAGGACTCGGACCTCTACTACCGCCACATCGAGGATGTCCTCGAGATGACACCTGACATCACGATGGACGACGGGGCCGATCTGGTCACCGTGCTGCACACGACCCACACCGACGTGAGCCCCATCGGATCGACGGAGGAGACGACAACTGGCGTCATCCGCCTTCGAGCGATGGCGGAGCAGGGAACGCTCCGGCTCCCCGTCGTTGCGGTGAACGACTCCGCAACCAAACACCTTTTCGACAACCGGTACGGGACAGGGCAGTCTGCCCTCGACGGCATCATCAGAGCCACCAACGTGCTCATCGCGGGCATGACGGTCGTGGTGATCGGATACGGCAACTGCGGGAGAGGGGTCGCCGACAGGGCTGACGGCCACGGCGCCAAGGTGATCGTGGTGGAGGTCGATCCGGTGCGGGCGCTCCAGGCCGCCATGGACGGCTACCGGGTGCTCGACGGCGCGTCTGCCGCTGCCCTTGGAGACATATTCATCACGGTGACGGGCAACCTGCACGTGCTCCGCAGCGAGCACTTCGCCAAGATGAAGGACGGGGCTCTGCTGGCCAACGCAGGCCACTTCGACGTCGAGATCGACCTGGCGGCTCTCTCCAAGGAGGCGCGGGACACCAGGAGGATCAGGAGACACCTCGACGAGTACACGCTTCCTGACGGGAGGAGGCTCCTCGTGATCGGGGAGGGCAGGCTCGTGAACCTGGCGGCAGCCGAGGGCCATCCTGCAGACGTGATGGACATGTCCTTCTCCAACCAGGCCCTGGCTGCCGAGTGGCTCGTGCAGCACCATGCCGAGCTCGAGCCCCGGATCTACACACTCCCCGAGGAGCTCGACCGGCAGGTGGCAGCCGCCAAGCTGGCGCAACTCGGGGGTGCGCTCGAGCAGCTGACCTCAGAGCAGCAGGACTACCTGGCATCCTGGCTCCAGGGCACCTGAGCCCGTCACACCTGAGCCCTACGTTCTCCTCATGCCGTGCCTGGCCTGTGGTCGCTGGGAGGGTGGCCCTCTGTGCGAGCTGTGTCGAAGGTCGCTGCGGCCAGGGGGCTGGAGCGTGGTGGGGAACGGGCTGCCCGTCCGGTCGGCCTTCTCCCACGATGGAGCGGCCCGTGCGCTCGTGGATGGGGCCGTGCTTGACCAAGAGCAAGCTGCC
>CAZKJJ010000025.1:0-234 GCA_964553055.1 uncultured Acidimicrobiia bacterium | reverse complement strand
GCCCGTGCGCTCGTGCACCGTCTCAAGTACCAAGGGATGAGCGAAGCCGCCCGTGTGCTGGCCGCCCAAATGGCCCAGCTGGTGGAAGGAGTCGAAGCTCTGGTTCCCGTGCCGAGAGCCCTGGTCAGGCGAGTCAGGTACGGCATCGACCAGTCCAGGACACTGGCGGCAGCGCTCGGGTCTGCGACAGGACTGCCAGTGGTGCCTGCCCTCGCCTCCCCGATCTGGACCCCT